>CAXEUS010000119.1:0-7006 GCA_963999385.1 uncultured Candidatus Poseidoniales archaeon
GACCCGACACCTCAGTGGCGTCGTGGTCACCGATGGACCAGCAGACCACCCAGTGGTACACGTCGCTGTCGTCAGCGGCACTCCAGGTGAATGCGACCGTGTTACCGGCCTCCTCGACTGCAGCCAGTTCACTCGAACCGGCTGCTGGGTCGACCTGTGCGTCAGCGGTTGCGCTGTCGCTTGCTACCGGGCTTCCGACGAGTGGGTCCCCAGACGAATCGCTCTGACCGTTCTCGATCTGCACCGAGAAGGAGTAGGTCGTGCCGTGCATGCCGTAGATCTCATGTGTCGTGGTGCTGAGCTGGAAGGTCTCACGTACACCGTCAACGGTGATGACTCCGAAGTCATCAGCGGAGAGGGCTGCGGCATCGCCTACGCTCCATGAAATGGCGATGACACCGCCGGGCTGCAGCGTGTAGCTCAAGTCCGTGATGCCAGTCTGTGGTGGCTCGCCGACGTTGGCGCCTGCGAACACCGCGTAGGTGGACGAGGAGCGGCTCGGCTGCGTGCCGTCGTTGCTCCAGGCTAGCGACATCGTGGTCGCATCTACCTGAGCCTGCGTGGCAGGCATGTTCACCCATCCGGTTGTTCCCTGATACCAGAGTGAGTACTGCTTGTCAGCCGCGCCCGCGAAGGACACGGTCATGTCCTCTGAGTAGACGTCACCAGGTGTTAGAACCGATGAGGTCTGCGTAGAGAATGCAGCAATCGATGTGTAACTGGATCCACCTCCTGTGAGGTCGGCATCTACGTTGCTGGTGTTGGAGAAGTTGAACTCCTGCATCAGAGTCCCGGCGAAGACGATGTCGTAGTCGACATCCGCCGTCTCACCATCCCAAGATGTGGATAATGAGTGCCAGACCGTCATGGTCACCGAGTCGGTGGTCGTCGCTCCCCAGTTGTCGGTCACTGTGACCTGCACAGTTGAGGTGCCCAGCCACTCATTGCTGACGATGACACCTGCGCAATCAGACATTCCCATGCAACCCATGAACTGCTGGTCCTCTTCGGCGGTGTTGACCGACCATTCGTAGACCAGAGGAACAGCGCTGGGCTGTCCCGGGTGCAACGCGCGCGCGCTGAAGTCAAGTGTGGTCAACTCCATGATTGGCCCATCTGGGGCCTCCATCGTCAGTGTGACGAACGGTCCGTTGTTGACTACCTCGTAGTGGCCAGTGCGGTCGTCGTTGGCCGAGTTCATGTCGGAATTGCAGTCAGGATTACCCGTGGTTCCGCAGTCGTCGGACGGGTCATTCCCGCCACTCGGACCATTGTTGTCCGTCAGCGACGCGTCAATGAGGTTCGCGCGCGCGGTGATGGATAGCATACCCGGGTTGAGAGTCGCCAGTGTGCAGACGGTCACCTCAGGCAGGCCGCGGGGTTGCATCCCGAGCACTGTGTGTGACTGATATGATTCCTGGTCATGGTCAGGCAGGTCACAATCGGACACGGAAATGGTCGTCACTCCGCCTTGGCCGTCGTTGATGTCGAACGACACGTTCCAGTCGTAGACGATGTTATCCTCACTGCCACTGTAACCGATGGTGGCGTAGAGCACGGTGACTCCCGCATCCATACGCCCGCCCTCGGAGCGGAGATCGGCTCCGACGGTGATTGCGTTCACGCTAATGTCGTGATACACGCCGAATAAGGCCTCTATGATATCCTCGTTGTTGCCGTTGTCGTCGTCGACCGAGTTGTCGACCTCCTTCATCTCACTGACGACGTCCGGTCCGCCAATTCCTCCGTAGTCGGTTAGGACGTTCTCGTATGAGAGGTAGTTCACGACTCTTGCGTGCACGTACATCGAGCACGCGCCGGAACAATCTCCGCCGTCGCCCTGTATTGTGCCGCTGAATGTCTCGGCGGTCTGGAAGGTGGGCACTTTACGAGTTCCCTGTGTGGGTGCCTGCTGTGGCTCCTCAGAGAGGTTCTGGTAGACGTCCAAGGTGGTGTCCGTCCCCATCATTGCTGAGAACACGCACTCGTTCTGAGAGGGGCATGGATTGCCCTCGAAGGTCGAAGCGGGAACTTGGGTTGAAGGGTCGAGCAACAGGAAAGTGCCACCGAAGGTGACCTCTAGTTCTACGTTGCGCGGATTCCACTCAGTACTCCCATCAACCACTGCTGACAGGGTGAAGTCGTGGGGGCCTGTTTCCGTCATGTCGTCATCGCCTGAGCCTCCTACAGGAGGGTTGTCCCAGGTTAGGTCGACACCGATGTCGTACCAGTCCGTGACCATAACATCGAACACGAGGTCGTTGTTGGTCAGGTCAGTGTCTTGGTCCCCAGGATCGACGGAGATTGAGACTTCGTATTCACCAGGGGTGCTCGGAGTCCACGTCAGCGGGTCGCCCAGCGAATCGCGAACGGCGTAGGAGCCGAACGCGAGGTAATCGCCAGCCGCGAAGCTGGCTGAAGCACATACCGGATTCCCGGCAGATGTCATAGTGGAATCGTCGCACACCGCACCATCGGGTGATCCGCCGGTTCCACCGACAGTGGTGCCACCAGCAGTAACATCGACACTGACATACATCTCAGTGATATCGATTGTACCGCTGTTCAGCGCCACCAAAAGGAAGTTGACGTCTTCACCGACATCAACGGTGTTCCTCCAACCACCGGCTAAATCCTGCACCGACGGCCTAGGTTCCATCGTGCCGACGAGTTCAACCTCGTATCCTGCACGACCACCTGCTTCCTCATTCCATTCATCTTCCAGTTCGAACATACTCACACTGGCCAGCAAGCTTGTCAGCATTAGCATGGCCATCATCAGACTCATCGTTCTCTTCATGTTTACAGTCCTCCCGCTGACGGGGTGCTCCGGCACCCTCTCCGTTTGTATTTATACTGTGCGTACGAGATTGTAAAAAACACCGAAAATAATCGCACAATGTAATTGGAATTGGTGCATAATTTTTGTATCTCATTCCGCGGCCCGCAGAGCCTCCGCTGGATGTATGGAAGCAGCTTTTCGAACCGGCCAAGCGGTTGCCAACAATGTGAGAAGATATGCACCGAAGACAATCAGCGAAATCTCACCCCACGGCATGACGAAATCGGCGCCCTCCTCCTTGAGATATTTGACGTACAGTTGCCAGTGGAAACCGATGCCCACCACGGCACCATTGAGAATGCCTAGAAGACTGATCCATGTCAACTCGATTAGGTAGCCTGAAACGACCATCCCTCGCTGGAACCCGAGGGCACGCAGTATTCCGGTCTGGTGCTGCCTTTCGGAGACATTCCTGATCGTGATGACGCCCAGTCCTGCAATGCCCACTGCAAGGCCCAGAGCGAGGAAAGCCTGTAGCAGACCGAACATGGCGAAGATGAACGACTGGATGGTCTGGAACACGGATTCGATTGAGATGACGAAATATCCCTCTTCGACGAGCGCGTACTGCAACCCCTTGACGATGCTCTCCTCTTCTTCAAGAGAGGTGCCATCGGGCAGCGAAAACCAAATTGATGCCGGTTCGGAATCGAAATGGTCGCGTGAGAAGTTCTTGTTCACGTGGATTCCGGGGGCGAACCAGCCACTTTCCTCCTTCAAGACCGCTGCGATGTACAGGGTGTGATTTACGTAGGGATTGAAGGGGTCCTTGACGACAATCGCATCACCGATATTGTAGTCCATGCCCGCGAACATGATTCCACGTTCACCCTGCCATTCCTCGACCGCCAACTGGAAATCAATCACCGCCAGCGATTCGTTCTCCATCACCCTCTGCCACACCTCTTCTGGAGTCGTACCAAGTTCGGGAGACCAGGAATCGAGAGGTAAAGCGCCATGTGCGGTGAAATTGGCATCGAATCCTCTCAGAGAGGTGAATTGAGAATTATTCTCTAGGTCTTGTGCAGAGAGTTTGTGCGTCTGGATGGTCGCTGTCTCGATGATGGCGACCGCATCGAAGGTATTCGGGTCTACATCACCCAAATCCCATTGTGAGTAGTCGTCTCCCAGATCTACGTCACCGTAGGCAACTATCTCCCATTCTCCCTTGGCATTATCTCCAAGTCCGCCAAGGAAATTTCCGAACATCGCGGAATATCCGGACAGGATGACGACTGCGAATACGACGAGGCTGAACATTCCCATCGTCATGGCGGTTCGGAAAGGAGTGGCCAGAGGGTAAGCCAGAGCAGTGGGTAGCACCGAGGCGAGACGCCCTGAGACCGATGAACCTGCGCGAGCGAGCGCGCGCGCTATGACTGGCGCGAGGCTGGTGAGCAACAGCACGCCCGCACCCACCAAGAATAGACCAAGGACGATGAATGCGGAATCACCCAACTCCATGTCGACTCTCCATGGGTCGGTCCAGATGCCCCAGCCGAACATCGCCAGTCCCAAGGTGGTCATCACCAATCTCGGAACGATGACCTTGCGACTCATCCGAACCGAACCGATTGGAATCAATTCCGGAAGAGCGATGCTCAGGACCATGAACAAAGGCGGCACGAGTCCGAGCAGGAAGAGGAATCCTGCGGTCAGCCACCACGCATAGCGGGTGCCATCCAAGGGGTCACCAACGGTGAATGCCATTGCAACGCATCCGGCAGCAGCGCAAATCAGAAGCAGGCTGACGAGGATTGACCACCAAGGGAGTGAATCCTTGAGACGAGTAGGAATGTCACGCATAGCTGCGACCACATTCATTCGGGAGATGTAGAACGAAGTGGCGAGCAGGGTAGCCCAGGTCACGAGGAAACCGATTGAGAATCCGGTCAGCAGGCTGTGCCACTCCCAGCCGAACAGAATCGAGCCCCCGAAGGTGTCGGACATCACCCTGTCAAGGGCGAACATCAACACGCGCGCCACACCGATTCCTAGCACTGCGCCAATCCCGCTGGAGACCAGACCAACAACAGAGCCTTCGAGCACGAACATCGTACGTATGTCGCCTCGTTGCATCCCAAGAGCGCGGATCATGCCCATCTCGCTCTTGCGCTCGTCGGCTAGCATCACGAACAGGTTCATCACCAGCAGAATGCCGGCGAAGATGACGAACGAACCGAAGACCAGGAACAGAGCGGAGAAACTAGCACCGGCGTCTTCGGTCTGCTTGCGGACGTCGCTCTTCATTGGAATGACCCTGAATCCCATCGATGCCGCGGTGGTCATCTCGTCAGTCCATGTGGTGACGTTCTCGACAACGGAATCGAAGGCGCCTGGAAGAGCAAGTGGAGGGCCTGCAATCATCACGCTGCTGCGAACCGGCTCATCCATCAGCAGGAGAGCCTCGGCGTCTGAGACGTTGATGATGGCAATCGAGAGGTCGTCCAATCCCGGTTGTCCGGGGGGCGCGGGGAGTGGGGGGATGGCGCTGGAATAGTTGAGTTGCAATGGCTCGTCGTATCCTCGAGCAGCCGGCAACAATCCCAACAGAGACAAGTTGGCCGGTGGCATGAGTGAGATACCGGTTGCCGACCATGCTGTCAGCATCACTTCCCCGGGGGAAGGCTCAGGTAGCCCGGTGCCACCTCCTGTGATGGCCAGAGCGACCATTGGGATCTTGCTCACTCCATCGACTGAATGCTGGTATGGGAGCCTTCCACTGATACCGTTCGCATCTACAATGAAGGCGCCGTCGGGACCACTAACAAGGGTGCGGGTACCGTTCGACCAGACTGTATTTCCATCTGCGGCTGCAGGTGGCTGGAGCGTGGAGTTCACGAAGTGTGTCCCGTTGAATATGTAGAGGCCCGGGCCATCTACCCAGACCCCGTCTCCTCCAACCGACAGAATATCTCCTGCCGGCAGGCCGAGGTCGTGTGCTGAAGCATTGAGGCTGGACAGGCGAGACAGGGTGCGAACAAGGTCCTGTCCGCTCTGGTCCCAAGCAGCGCCACCGACCTGCACGAGATGGCGCATCGCCGGAGGGTCCTGCTGCCACGCGCAGCTCGTTGATTGCCCAGATAGAGAGGTCAGAGGAATGGCGCACGTATGGCTGGACAGGGAGGCCTGCAGGCGAACCAGAAGTTGGTCACCTTCCATCGCCAACTCGCCACTCTCTATCTGCGGGAGCGAGGAGACATTCAGACTGGTCCCATTCCACGAGATGTTGCCCTCCTCAACAAATCCTGTACCGTGCAGCAGCAGTGCCGAATCATCTGACACCTGCAACGCAATTCCGTATGGTGCTCCTAACGAACTGGTGACTGCCAGCGCAGCCATTTCTCCTTCGGAATCTGGTAGGTTGATGTCCCGCGACGGTACGTCCTTGTCGAGAGCTGAGAGGCGTACGCCACTCGAATGAAGTGAGAGTACGGCACCGTCATCGACCGATACCATGCCCGTGATTGCATTGTCCATCTCATCCGGAGGAATCCATTGGAACCATTGGCTGGTCTCATGCTTCTGCACGGACAGGCCAGCGGGAGTCGCGTACCAATCGGCCACTCCATCGGATACGAAGCCGTTGACCTCAGCAGTTAGCAGCCCGGTCAGGTTCACTCCTTCGTGGCTGACACCTGCCAGAGGCGCCATCAGCATCTCGACCACGGGGGTACCAAACGCGATGGTAGAGAGATTCTCTCTGAGGCTCTCGACCTCGGCGCCGCTCAACAGACCATCGCCCGCGGAACTCTGGACGGCCAGAGAGAATTCTTCAGGAATCGTCGCGACATCCAGACCTGCATCGACTCCACGGAGCGCTTCATCGAACGAGGCGTTGATGTGTGGCATCACCCTCTGCTCGGCAGTATAAGAATCCAGCAATCCGCCGGTTGCAGACATCGCAATGCGATTGATTTGTCCTGTGCGATGCATCAACTCCTGCGCCACAGCGAGTTCAGTGAAAATCGCAGTGTCACCTCCCTGAACAAATCCAGTAGCTGTTGTGGGCACGATCGACTGAACGGTGAAATTAGCCATCGGTCGGCTGACTATTCCTGAGTTGATATCTGTCCATGAGACCTCGATACGGTCGCCGATTCGCAACTCCAACTGCTCGGCAGTATGTTCGTTGATCACGACATTCCCTGTCTCGATGTCCGA
>CAXEUS010000120.1:0-3132 GCA_963999385.1 uncultured Candidatus Poseidoniales archaeon
AGCATCCGTTCGCGCACCTCGGTGAGTAGTGTCTCTGCCTGACTGCTCCCTAGTGAGAGTTCGCTGCACCAGGCATCAAGGTCAAGGGGTCGTTTCGGCTCTTCGAGAATAGTGTGCACCAGATTGCGCTGTTCGTAGACCTCGAATTGGTCCTCGACGCTACGCGACACCTTGCGCATCACCTGTTGATGCAGGGCGATGAGTGCGTCCCGTTCCGAATCAAGTCTCTCTATCTCCTCGTTCAACTCCGCCACCATTTCCATGCCTTCTGCGACTGGAATCTTTCGACGACTCCCCAAGCGATTGGCGACCGGACGAGCGCCACTGGGAAGTTTGGCGGACAACCTCACAGGACCACCAGCCGGAAGGCGACGGTGCTCTGTACGGAACAAATCAGGACCCAGGTCAAGGCGTAGGCTGAACGACTCCTGCACAGAGTAGATTCTCTTAGGGGGGCCTCCTTTCTCACTGGCAACCTTCTCCGAATGAACGAAGCCCGCTTCTTCGAGCACCTTCAGGTGTTTCATCACGGCCTGCTGGCTGACATCGAGATGTTTTGATAGCTGCAGAGGGTAGTGTGGCTCGCGCACGAGCATGTCGAGAATCTGGCGGCGTGTGCGATTCTCCAACACATTGAGTGCCGTGTCAAAATCGACCATGACTTCCCAACCTCAGGTTGTCTAGTCAACGGAGCGGTAAAAACCCGGCGCCATCAATTCAGTCACGTGCATCGACTTCAAGCACTGCACCAGAACGCAAAGCCTCATCCGCAGCGTATGCGATAGCATGGCCGTTCAGGGAGTCGGCGAGATGGGTCGTCGACAGTGATGGTTGCTCACCGCGCACCACTGCCAAGAAGTCAGCCACCAGCCGCATATCTCCTCCACCGTGCATGTCTCCCTTGACCGCCACCTCGACCACCTCTTCGCTCCATTCCTCTCCTTGTGTCGCCGCAGGAACACGAATCGTGAAGCGTCCCTCCTCGAGGTCGCCATCAATCTCGCCCCCGGTGCCCACTAGATGCAGCCTACGTGTCGCTCGAGCGGCGTTGGACACCATGTCATGTGTCGCCACGCAGCCGTCAGCGTATTCGATAATCACCGATTGACGGTCAACGACATCGTTGTCCGCCCCCCACACACAGCGAGAGTACTGGTTGTTAGCTAACCAGTCCAAACGTGCCTCATCATCCTGCTCTGCGCCCTCCTGGTCACGGCCCTCCCAGCTAGGCTCTCCAGCAAAGGCGTAGAATGGCCACCAGTCGTTGTCCATGTGGTGTCGCCGAGCCGAATACTGGCAATCTCGCTCGATGTCGCAGTCGGTGACGCAGTTCGTACCCGCCCCCTCGGGCGCGTTCTCAGAAGTGAAGAAATGACGGCCCCCGAATGAGGCGACCTTGGTAGGAGATATGCCGGACTTGAACCAGCAGAGCAGGTCTAGGTCGTGGCAGCACTTGGCGAGCAGCATTGGATTCACCTCTCGGCGATTCCACTTACCACGCACGAATGCAACGGCCATGTGGTGGTAGGAGACGTTCTCAGTAGTGTGCATGTGCAGTATTTCGCCGATTTGGCCTGCCACCAGCCTCTCCTTGATCGCCGTGTAGAAAGGTGCGTAGCGCAGCACATGGCAGATGACGACTTTCGCTGACGTTTTCTCCACCGCCGCCGCCAATCGCTCCAGTTCGGCCGCGGACGGAGCAATTGGCTTCTCCAGCAGCACGTCATATCCTGCCTCGACCAACGGAATCGTCGTTGCCACATGCTCACCATCCATCGTCCCGTTAATCACCACATCAGCGAACTTCGGTGCGGCAGCAAGTTCCTCACCGCTGGTATAGCACGCTTCAGGTGAGACGTTCCATTTGTCGGCGAAGCGCGCTACCCTGTCCGCATCTGGGTCTGCCAGCCCGACGACCGTTAGTTCGTCCGGATTCTGGCGCGCATAGGCAGCGTAGCAGGCGGTGCGATGACCGAGCCCGACGAGTACAGCGCGCAGTGCGGGCATCCACTTCCCCGGCCATGGAGGTGGCCAGTCGCTCTTGAGACCCGCGCATGGAGTAGAGTGCGGAATCCCCGGGTGATGCGTCGCGGGCGCGCAAGCGTGAAAGAGGGCAGGTGAGAGCCGGGAGCGGTGACACCATGGCAGTAGGGCGAAAGTGGATGATGCGGCAGTACTGGAGACTGCAGCAGAGCCAGACACTCATTTCGATGGGTTTCTGGTGCACAACACTCACACTGCTCATCTGGCCGTACGTGCGCTGGAGATTCGATTCAGATGAGATCACGTTGGGTCTGCCAATGACATACTGGGGTCTGATGAGCATCGCATTCGGAGTGCTCGTGGTGGTGCTCTCAATCGGCTACATCTACGATCAGTTCCTATCTCTGTGGAAAGAACAGCGAACTGTGGATACCGAGCGAAATCCGTTCGGAACCTATGCCCTGATTCCAGCAAACGTAATCATCCTAGGACAACTCAACGAGTTGCTCAAGCGCACCGCAACCGATGACGAAGAAGTACAGAATACCTGCAGTTGGATTGACGAATGGCTCGCTTGGTGTTCCAGTCAGGAGATCTGGGCGCGAAGCCAGAAATTCTGGGACGATGAGTTGTCCACTCCCGTTCCTCCACTGAGTTTCCTTCCAGATGGTGCAATCGATGCCGCGCGCGGTGCTGGCGCAGAACTGGAAGACTGAGTCTCAAGAAGAGTTCATCCCTCGTCCCATTGTTTCCAATCTTTGGATTCTGATTCATCCTCAGGCTCGCTCTCCACTTCCGGTGGTGAATCCACCTCATCATCCAGAAGGAACTGCACAGATGTTGATTCTGACTCATCCGGCCTGTCAGGGAATGGGGGTGCCACCGTCTGTTCATCAGTTTCTGTCTGAATCGGTTCGAACTGTAATTCCATGGTCGCATCTGGACCAATATTCTCACGGATGCGTGCGAGTTGATAGATCTGGTCCGTGGTCAGCACTGCTTGGCCTGGTTTGAATCCAGTCGATTTCGGATCTATTCCCAGCGGCACCTGATGCCCATCTGGAGTCTGCAGCATCAGTGACTGGCCCGTAGAAGCAGCTGACCGGCGATTGGCCAATCGGATAAGCAGTGAAAGTGGAAGCAGGCAGG
>CAXEUS010000121.1:0-6595 GCA_963999385.1 uncultured Candidatus Poseidoniales archaeon
AGGATATGCCTGTCACCCTAACCGGAACATATTCGGACACTGAATCAGACTATGAGACCTTGCAGGTTTGTTGGGATGTGGATTGGGGTACTGACCTTGATGACGACGGTGACAGCATGAACGACTGCGACGTCGAAGGAGCTGATTTCACGTGGTCGTGGTCCAAGAAAGGAATCCATACAGTGCGCTTCCACGTAACCGACGACGACGGAGTTCAAGCCTCCCAACTTGTGGATGTCGAGGTAGTGAACAAGAAGCCGGTTGCACATGCGGATCCCGAGTTGCTGACGATTATGGTCGGAGAGGACTTGATTATCTGGACCAACAATACTACTGATTCTCAATCTGACATGGCCAGACTCATCTATACATGGGATCTTGACTCTCTCCATGATTCCGATGATGATGGTGACCCTGCCAACGATCTCGATTTCGAGGGCACTCCGTTCCGACGTTCGTTCGATACTCCAGGAACCAAAAACATCCGGCTGACCGTCACAGACGAGGAGCTCTCGGCCACCATCGATTTGCAGATAGTCGTGCTTGAGGACAATTCTGGTGCACTCAGTTTCCTTGAAGAAGCAGGCGTGAGCCTTCCTCTTGCAGCGCTAGCGCTAATCTTCGTGGTACTGTTGATGGTGCTAGCGTTCACGACTCTGCGCAAGCCCGCATCTCACACTGACGATGAGTGGCTGGAAGTGATAGGAGATGTGATGACGCGCGACCGGTCGGCCATGGCTCCACCGAGCCACGCTCCCGGGGAAGCAGGTATTGCCGACCAAGCCGAACTCTCCCCTCCTATTGCGCAGGAGGAAAGTGTGGCCGTTGAAGCCGCTGCACCTCCGGAGTACGACCCGACAGCACAGCCCGAAGCGACGGACATGTTGGTGGAGGAAGCGTCAGCACAACCACCAGCGTCCATAGAGCCACCAGTATCGACAGGCACCCCACCGATTCCAGTAGATGGACTACCTCCGGGTTGGACCGAGGAGCAGTGGAATCACTACGGCGGGGAGTGGCTGGAGCAGCAGTCTCAAGAGCAGGCAGGGCACGACACAGGTTTGGATTTAGATCTGTGAGCGTGACCACTTGACCAACCTCTACACCTTCTTCGGTCTGCCTGACCCTACCGAAACCCGCCAATCTGGCTCTGATTCTCTCGATACGTCGGATGAATCACCCTCCGCCCGTTCCGCTGTGTCGGTACTCGCCGAACAGTCGTTCCACGATCTCGGTGAAGTTCGCTGGCAGGCGTGGGTGCGTAGCAGGATACCGCCTGCTCGTCGGGCGATTCGCTATGTCACACCCGACGAGATGTATCGCCTGCCCACGCACTCCATGGCGAATCGGTTGATGCAGGGTGATATCGTTGTGGTCGACCTGCGCGACCTGTTGCACATGAACGCGCAACAGGATGCATGTCGTAGGGAGGTAGGATCTCTTTCAGAGAGATTGCGCACACCCATATTCGCGCTCGACGAAGCGGAGATGCTGCTGCTCGTTCCTGGTGCCGCCTCAATCATCGATACCAATTCACATCATCTCGGTGTTCACGAAGAATCCCTCAAAGCCACCTGACCTCGGGTACGTTCCGGGGATTACGACGAGTAGTGGCTGTTGACAGTGAATGACCAGTCGTCTGGACCCGGTCCGGGGACTAAGCGGCAGTTTCCGTGCTGGGCGAGCAGCGCTCCTAGTTTCGTCAGGTCAGGTTCGTCACTGGTCAATTCGTCGGGCAGCAGGATGCGCTCGACGCTGAGAATCGCCAGTGTGGCAACGCTTCCTGATGGCAGTGGATGCAGTTCAGACAGAGAGCATTCGATTACTGCTACCGAATCAGGATGAATGGCAGGCCCGCCTGTCGAGTCGGGAGTCGGTTCAGCGTCGAGCAGATTCCATTCGCTCTCTTCAGGTGGAAGCGCTGTCGCGGTGGCTTCGACCAGTCGCGCTGCTTCCCAAGTGGCGGGTAGGATGAGCAGCGATGCGGCACTACCATCCCTAAGATTGACGAGACTGTCTCGTTCACGGCCCTTGGAATCGACAGAGAGGCTCACCCCTAGCAGTGGTGGGTGATTGGCAAGGATGTTCAGCGAAGAGACCGGGCATAGGTTGTCGACGCCATCCGTGGAGCGTGTTGAGAGCAGCGCCATCGGACGGGGAGAGATGAGCGCGGACAGCCATAGTGGCGAGGATTCGATGGGATTCCCTCCACTGCCAATGCGTGTTCTGAGTGGGCTTTCCGCTTGCTCGTCGAACCAAGGGTCGAGTTCACCAGAGTCGAGTTCTGCCACTGCGTAGGCGGTGAATTCACGGTAGGCGCTCCAGCGGGATATCTCTGCATCATCCTCTCCCCGCTCCCGCTTGCGTGCGATGGAAGCATCTGCGTACTCGACGCACTGTCGAAGAAAATCTCTGACAACCTCTTTTCTGGCATCAACGTTCATCTTCACTCCCCCGTGGCAGAGATTCTACTGGATTCGTAATCGTCTCTGGACATGATGAAGCGGGCGGGGACTCCACCCCAGACTTCGTTGTCTGGGATGTCCTTGGTAGCGACTGCTCCTGCAGCCACCACGGCCTGCTCACCGATGGTCACACCGGGCAGGACAGTAGCTCCGCCGCCGATGACCGCTCCCGCTTCTACCACTACTGGAAGCCACTTCGCACGGTCCCGGCTTGGAGGGTGCCGGTCGTTGAGCAGTGTTGCGTTAGGTCCGACGAACACATCATCTCTCAATACGCAGATCGAAGCGACGTATGCTCCACCCTGAACTCGCACCCGATTGCCGAGAATAGCCTCGGAACCGACATGTGCCAGCGCACCGATACTGCAGTCAGCACCGATGACGGCATCCATCCCCACATGGCATGGCCCCCAGGCCACAGAGCCGTTTCCAAGGTCGTGTCGTTCTCCGGAGAGGGAGCCGGGTAGGTCGGTCATATCGCTCACTCGATACCGAGGTCGCTCATCAATCGCTCGACGTGCCCTTTCGCCTGAACTCGGTAGTCGACCCACGCAAGATTACCGTCAGGTGAGATTGCGAATGTTGACCGAATGCATCCCAGAAATGTGCGACCCATGAAATTCTTCTTTCTCCAGGTTCCGTAGAGTTGGTTCAGGGATGTTTCCTCATCGATGATTAGTTCGAACGGCAGGTCGTGTTTGTCGATGAACTTCTCATGCGACTTCGCCGAATCCTTCGACACGCCAATCACTCTCCATCCCGCCGCACCCAACCGTTGCCAGTTGTCACGAAAGTCACACGCTTGGATGGTGCATCCGGGGGTGTCGTCCTTCGGGTAGAAGTAGAGGATGACCCCTTTTCCTTCGACCAACATCTCTGACAGGATGGCTGTGCTGCCGTCGGTCAAGGTCGCTTCGAATTCGGGCGCTGCATCTCCGACTGTAAGTTCCGCCATGGACGTCCGACCGGGCTTCCCTTCTCAACTCTGACGCTCGGCACGAATGCGTGCTTTAGTGGCTGCGAAGGAGCAGATTGGGCATTCGGACAGGTCGTGGAATCGAGCAGGGCAGTGCTCTCTGCCGAAGTAGATAATCTGCAGGTGGCGGCGCGCCCATTCTTCTTCCGGGAAGTGCCGTTTCAGGTCACGCTCAGTCTGAACGACGTTTCTGCCGTTGGAGAGTCCCCAGCGAGCGGCTAGTCGGTGGATGTGCGTATCGACCGGGAATGCAGGGATGCCGAACGCCTGCACCATCACCACGCTGGCGGTCTTGTGACCAACACCAGCCAACTCCTCTAGTTCCTCGAATGTGTCCGGCACCTCACCAGCGTGCGATTCGACCAACTGCTCTGCCATTCGCTTGAGATTCTTCGCCTTGGTTGGAGCCAATCCAATCTCGCGAATGAGTTCTTGGATCTCTTGCACATCGAGTTCGGTCATCTGTTCTGGAGTCGAAGCTTTGTCGAACAGCATCGGAGTTACTTGGTTGACTTTCTTGTCGGTGGTCTGGGCTGACAGCAGCACCGCGACAAGGAAGGTGTACACGTTGCGATGTATCAGTGGAATAGGTGTCTCTGGATACAGTTCATCGAGCACCGCACCGACGCGCTCGACCTTTTCCGCGATGCGCATGCGCTCACTCCAGTTCGACATCCTGCCAGTGATATCCACGGATGCCCGCTCCGAGCATAATCACTGGTGGCAGAATCCAGCAAGGTATCCACATCCAATTCGCGAACGGCTTGTCCGGGCCGTCGAGCAGCATGAACAACCCCAGTCCGAGCAGAACTGCCGGGAAGAACGCCACACCGGCGAACACTACTGCCCGCGCAAGTCCCATGTGCCACCCTAGCAACACCATCCAATGGAGATATCCCCGCGGATTCCACCCTCAGAACCCTAGGGTCATAGGATTGTGACGAGAATACAATCTCTATATTTTTCAATTGGAAAGTTGATTCTCCAATTGGGAACCTGAACGGCAATTTAGGATGTTCTCGGGCTCTAACCAGCCCTTGCGTGCCACCTGAACGCCGAACCAGACATCACGTAGCCCGCGGATGTCGTGTGCGTCCGGATTAATGCACACCGGAACTCCTTGATCACGGGCAAAGCGGCAGAAGCGCCAGTCGAGGTCGAGCCGGTACGGGCTGGCGTTGATCTCCACTGACTTTAGCGTCCCTTCGGCATTCAATTCACCCATTCTGCGCAGAACCTGATGCATGTCGACGGGGAAGCCGTCCCTTCCCTGGAGAATTCTTCCGGTCGGATGGCCGAGAATGGTGAAGGTCGGATTCTCAATAGCGCGAATGAGCGCTTCCGTGTTCTCCAGTTCGTCGCGGTTGTTCCAGCCAGCCAACTGATGCACGCTGCCAACCACGTGGGAGAGTGCCTTGCGTGTGTCGTCATCGTAATCAAGCGAGCCATCGGGAAGGATGTCGCACTCCGCTCCGTGGAACAAGCGGAAATCCTTGCCCGCATCAGTCCATCCTTCGTTGAGCACACGTATCTGCTCACCCTGAGCGAGCATTGATTCCGCATCAGCTCCAATCTGACGCCCTCCTATGTTCAGAAGTTGCGAGTGGTCGGATATCCCGAGGAAATCCCAATCTAGTTGCATTGCTGCGCGTGCCATCTGTTCTAGTGTGGCAACTCCGTCTGACAGAGTGGTGTGGTTGTGGAAGGAGCCTCTCAGATCGGTTGTTTTCACCAGATTTGGCATGGAGCCCGATTGAGCCGCCTCTATCTCACCCATGTCCTCGCGCATCTCGGGAGGGACCCAAGAGAGTTCCAAGTGTCGATAGATGTCCTCTTCGTCAGCCGCTTCTAAGGAGAATTCTGCCGCTTCCAGACCCTTCAGGTCACCCGCTTTCTCTTCGGGAAAGAGCCCGAATTCGTTCAGTCGTAGCCCGCGATCGATTGCCAACTGACGCATTCGGATGTTGTGCTCCTTCGAGCCGGTGAAGTATGCCAGTGTGTAGGCGAAAACCTTCGCAGGAACCATCCTCACTTGTGCTTCGATGGTCCCACTGGTCTCCATGTCAGGGTAATCATCCCCGCCGACGGCATCGAATACACCGCCGTCAATGGTTCCGAGGTCCATCGCCGATTCGAACAGACTCGCTTCGAGAATCACGCTGACCTTGCTCTCTCCAGCTCCTTTCACCTCGGCGATGCCAGGCAATGACAGGATGGCTTCGGTCACCGCCTCCACATCATCCGGTTCAACCGCCGCCACCACATCGATGTCTCCTATGGTCTCCCGACGCCGACGGGCGCTGCCCGCCAACTGTGCTCTGCTGACTGCGGGGATATTCGCCACCTGCGCTTCGAACGCTTCACCGTAGAGTAGGCCGACATTCAGGCGTCGGCGCCCTTTGAAGCGAGAGAGGAGTTCGATTCCGTCGAGCAGTTTCTGCTGACTCTTCTCACCGAATCCGTCGAGGTCGGCTACAGCCCCAGATTCGCAGGCTGCGGATAGATCAGCAATCGATTCCACTCCCAGTTCGTCATGCATCATCTTGATTCGCTTCGGGCCGAGTCCTGGGATTCCCAGCATCTCGATCATCCCCGGTTTGATCTCGTTGTAGAGGCTCTGCAACTCCCCCCATGTCCCTTCGGTCAGCGCTTCAGTGATTAGCCCTCCAATGCCCTTGCCGATACCCTTGACATCGGTTATGTTGCCTTCTTTGACAACCTCCCAGAGGTCCTCTTCGAACGAACCGAGAATGCGACTAGCGTTCTGGTATGCCCGCACTCGGAACACGTTGGCATCGGTCAATTGCAGCAGGATTCCAACCTGCTCAAGCAGATTCGCCACCTGTGCCTTGGAGAAGTGCGGTGGCTCATCACGGCGTGATACTGGCAGCCTCAATGCGCTGTTCATCGACATCCCATCCTCTCCGAACGCCCACCCGACGGTTGCCGGGATGCTTCAACTCTCGTGTGACGGCCTGTTGAAGTGCCGCGCCGGCTTCGCCCTCGTTGATGGAACTGGTCAGTGCTCTGGAGTCTCTGTCAACGGTCACGTGCGTAGGCGCCCTCGTCATCTGGATGAGCATCGGAACACTGTCGCGCACTGAGTGGTCCGAGGAGTTGGCGCAACGACTGATGGTACTGTTCTGCTTCGTGG
>CAXEUS010000122.1:0-3086 GCA_963999385.1 uncultured Candidatus Poseidoniales archaeon
ACCAATGAACCAACTTTTCCAAGTTCAAGTTTCTCCGCCTCATCGATGAAGTCAGGGTCGACCTCGAGGTAATGACCCGAGCGTTCGCCCACCTCTGTGATGCCAACGCCAATTACTCGGTCTCCGGGGTGGCATACCTCCCACGCACGCGCGTAGAGGGCAAGTTGCACATCCTCCATCAGATCACGGCGGTGGCGTAGACCATTTTGGCCTGGGTTGGGTCCCTCGAGTGTCTTGAGGTCACGGATGATTACCAGCCGACGAGCGTTCCACTCCTCCTTCTCATCGAGGTCCAGTGGGCAGACTTCCTCCACCCCTTCCTCGTCCACCCACACGGTCTGTTCACCAGTGATTGCCGAGCCTCCTCCATGAGGGAAAAGTTCGACACGGTCGATGTTGCCACGTATTAGAATCGGGTCAGGAACATCCTTGCCCTTGTCTGGTAACTCAAGTTTGACTCCGGGATTCTTCTCAGAGCGGGGCAGCGACCACTCCAGAGCGAGCACGGCGGCCTCAGATAGTGACAATTCTGCGCGTAGCAAGTCTCCAAAACGACCTACAGGAGCCAAGGGGACCGGATTATCCAACCAGTCAGTCCACTCTGTACCGTTCATGCCGACAAGGTCCAAACGGCGAACTGCGGCGACTCCGTCGCCGCGCCTGAGCCAAGGAGCATGTTCGTCAACGATGTATAACAAACGCTGCATCAACTCGGCTTCACTCTCTCCGCAAACAGCAAGCGAATGCGGTGTGAGATTCGTGCGCTCTTCACCTAGGGTGACTCCGAGTACGTCACACAGCAGTTCGGCGTAAGCTCCGTGCAGCAACAGACCTCGGGTACGGTTGTCAATGTCCTCGTCCAGCGATTCAAGCTTCGAGGCATTCAGGCGCACCTTCAGCCACGCTTGGCGCGGGCAGGTCAGCCAATAGCGGAGACGACTCGCCGACCAATGACGTACCGTACCGGTGACATTTCCCTCGAATCCATGACGGTGATCATTGTCAGGAATCGCGGTCCCAGAAGGTGCCAATGGACGCGGGTCGACACTGAGAGCGAACCTTCCATTGGGTAGACGCAATCCGATGGTAGGCCAAGTATCGTGCTTCCTCGGACTTGGTTTCTCATTCGATTTGGGTTGCAGCCGAAGTTGCTCAATGCTAACCATTCGGTGCATCTCTGAGTCGGGAAGAAAATGCATCACTTCGCTGCCGCGTAGGGGCCGGCGACGTAACCGATCGCGCATCAACGGTTCATCGAGTGGGATTGTCAACGCAGCTGGATTCAGCGCGCCGTTGGCAGGTGCCCTCGCTGCATGCAGGTCGATACCGTCCCGCTGACGCCGGTCACGAGCGGAACTGCCGGTGACGGCAATCTCGAATCTACCCTTATCACGATGAATCACAGCGACGGGGCAAGAAATTAGGAAGTTGGAAGTCGAAGAATCAGAACCTGTGAGTTCGTGTAGCGCCCAAGCAGATTCAGCATCACCTGCAAGGCCAGAGACGTTACCAGCGCTGAGGAAGGATGGCAGTACCACCTCATCAATCACGGGTAACTGCTGGAGCCATTCAGAAAGCGGTGCAGCGGGTTGGCCACTCTCGTCATCGGGAGCATCGAGAACCACCACCTCGGGGGCGGCGTGCAGCAGGTGATGGAAGCAGTGGCGTGCCTGACGCATTCTCTCATCAGGTGGTAAAATATCCAGTTCTGTACGCTCTTCATCAGCGAGGCCAGGAATGCTCTCCGAGCGAAGGTCCCATGAGCCAGTGTCAAGATGTGTTAGAATAATCAGGTCAGCGGAACATCCGAGCGCATCAGTCGGCGTGAGTATACGCACGCGGACATCATCCTGAGTGATAGCGGGGAATGTTAGACCAGCCAGCAAGTCGAGAAATTCAAACACCCACTCATGGCCATCTGCTGACGGTTGCTGGCCAACTAATCGCTGTGAGCGACGCAAGTCGGCATGCGCTTGGAGTAGATGCTGCAGCCCAGCAATCGAGGCTTGCCGCCCGCCGTCGAAATGCTCGTTCCATCCACTCCAGTCAATGTTCTCCAGCAGGTCACGCAGCCATGCATCACCATTGTTCACTACATCAGGAAGTGGTAATGGCTCACCACTGGAGCAGCCTGTTATCAGCAACGCTTCATCGAGTGCGGACCGGTCATCGCCACGTAGCAACGGACGGAGTTTGTTTGCTATGCTGAGAAGCCACCACTGAGTCTGTTCATGACGACGATTCTGAATGTGCGCTGGCACGTATCCTGAATCTAATGGAGGGCGTGCAAGAGCTTGCATCCAGCGCCTGAGGGCACCCGGGCCACCCAGAAGATGGAAGCCGCGGGAAACCTCCTCAAGTACATCGATATCAGCGATTGGGCGCCATTCTCCATCGGATGGGTGCTGGTCTGAACACAACCAATCCGTCGAGAAGTTCAGAGTGTGTTGCATCGCCAATCCGCGCAGTCTGTCCAAAGACCACGCCTCCTCTCCAGTTGCCAAAGTCGCCAGTTCAGCCGTCCAGTGAACGGCAGGACTGTCGAGCAGTGAGGTTGCTGTTGTCGGACAGCGGACACCTAGTTCTGCGAATAATCGGCCCCAGGAATCAGCCCTATCGAACAGACCTGGATCGATGATGATTGCCTTCGCGTTAGGATCGCTGTCCTCCAACCACGCAGCCACCAGTTCACGTGTTGCCAACTGCGCCTGTTGCCAGCGAGACAGCAGAATGCGCACGGTGTTGGATGAATCATCCGGGTCTCTGACTGCATTGAACAGAGAATGAGTGGGAACCCACGCGGGTAGACCCTCTTCGCTGTTCACCGGTACCTGTTCGTCGAGGTTGAGTCCGTGCACCCCCATGCGCGGGCTTCCCGGCTGGCAGAGTTCGTGCAGCGGCTTGAAGCGCGCCAGTGCGCGCAGCAAGCGGCAGCGTAGTGGCGAAATGGTCGGTGGATGATCGAGTAGGATGATGCCGTCCAGCGGACGTAGTCCGAATGGTGGTTCCTCGACTTCGAACGCTTCAAGAGCAGTGACCAGCGTCTGCAATTGTAGATCGGCGTGCATCCCGCCGAGGTCGTCAGC
>CAXEUS010000123.1:0-1791 GCA_963999385.1 uncultured Candidatus Poseidoniales archaeon
CACCGCCACCACCCACCACCGGTGACGCGAACGAGCCAAACGATTCCTTCGCAACGGCCACACCGATTTCTTCACCATCAAGTCAGAGCAGCCTGACGATTCACAACGCTTCAGATGACGACTTCTTCTCCATCAATGCAACCGCTGGCACGACCTATTGGGTGAATATCTCATTCACGCATTCACAAGGCGACTTGGACATGGATCTCTACGATTCTAGCCAGAGTCAAGTGGACTGGTCGGCAGGGACCGGCAACTCCGAATCGGTGACCTATACGCCGAGCACCAATCAGACCCTGTACGCACAAGTATTCGGTTGGGCTAGTGCAACAAACACCTACTCTGTCACTTTCGGCGGATTGGGTTTTAGTGGTGGTGGCAGTGGTGGCACTCCTACCTCGCCGTCAGGTCCACCGGGTGCAGGAACAACGAATGCGACCATTCTCAACACCACATACTTGAGCGGCAGCCACGCCTATGATGACCTGTACATCGGCTGTGGAATTGTCTCCCCTTGCGGCTCAATTGTGGCGACTGGGGATCTCATTCTCACTGTGAACACACTCACTGTGGCAGCGGGAGGTTCCATCATCGCCCAAGACAACGCAACCAACACTCAGGGCGTGGGGAATGATGCCCAACTCTCCAGCAGCTGGCGAGGCGATGGAGCGGGTGGAGCCGGTCATTACGGTAGCGGTGGAAACGGTGGTGGTGGTACATCCAACGGTGGATCTTCCTACGGTGTCGGCAACGAGACCGGTTCAAACGGGGGTGCTGTCTATGACAGTTCAGGAAACCTCGTGTCAGCCAGTGGACAGGGCGGCGGCCGCATCATCATCTACGCTGACACCATCGTAATCTACGGCACTGTCAGTGCTTCTGGATACGATGGTGACCCAGGTTATCGATACAACAACGGGTCTGGAACCGGCGGACCTGGAGCCGGTGGAGGATCAGGTGGATCAATTGTGATGCGTGCCAACAGTGTCACCATCGGTGGCACCTCAGGAGTGTTAGGGTCCGTTCTCGCCCAAGGTGGTAGTGGTGGAGACGGCGCCGATGGCGATTGCATGCCCGGCACTCCGTGCCTGTTCATGTATGACGGAGGAGACGGTGGTGGCGGTGGTTCAGCCGGCAATATCGACATTCGTGCCAGTAACTCCAGTAATCTGATGATTGCGAGTTCCTCAACCCTCTCAGCCTCAGGTGGATCTGGAGGATTGGCCGGCGCTCGTTACGGAACGGGAGTCAATGGAAGTGCTGGTTACAGTGGATCTGCAGGCAATGTCACAACTGGAACTTGGAGTGGCTGGAGCGGCTCAGCGCCGACTGGAACCGGAACAGAATGGGTTACAGTCACCGGTGTGACTTCGACAAACGGTGCCTATTCATGGGGCAACCTATCTGCAAATTCATACTACGAGATTGACTGGTACTGGACCTACTGGAATGGGACCGCTCACACCATCGTGCAATCTGGCACCAACGTGCCATCTTCAACCACAGGCAATACGAATCAGGCGCACACTTCACCCTCGGTGGGTGGAACGTGGTGTTTCACTGCGCAGGTGTGGGAACAGACGACCATAGGTTGGAACATGTCGGCTGATGACATCGATTGCATGTATCACGAGATCTTGTATGTGAATCATACCAGTGACACCAGTGGCTGGATTCGAGCTTCGAATCTGACGGCGGGTGCATCATATACGGTGGATTGGTACATCACGGATGGCAACATCACGACTGCTTATGACCAAGGAAATTATACCTTCTTGATTGGAACTTCCG
>CAXEUS010000124.1:0-2328 GCA_963999385.1 uncultured Candidatus Poseidoniales archaeon
AACGATAATAAGAAGCCGACTGAAGCTCCTGATGATGCTCCAGTTACGAAGATGTTTTTCCAATTCATGTTAATCACTAATGCCTGAACAGGCGAACGCCGGTGAAGAGCATTGCCATACCGTGCTCGTTGGCGGCCTCGATGACCTCGGCATCCCTAATCGAACCGCCTGGATGAACTACCGTGGTGATGCCAATTTCGTGAGCGGTGTCGATACCATCGCGGAATGGGAAGAACGCGTCTGATACGAGCATCGCGCCCTGCGCTCGTTCCCCGGCACGGCGAGCAGCGATTCTGACAGCCTCGACTCTGCTAGTCTGTCCAGGCCCAATTCCTACAGTTGCGAATCCTGTTTCAACTGTCTGAACGAATATCACGCTGTTGCTCTTCACTTGGGCGCACACTGCAGTGCCAAAGGCCGCCAACTCGCGCACTTCAGCCTCTACCTGAGCCTTGGTCACGCACTCGACCGCATCCCAATCCACCACGGGTGCGCCCTCGGTCTGCGATAGCCAACCTCCGTCCACCTGTCGCCAGCGAAGTTCTTCGGGAAGCGGGGTGAACGGACTCAGCGTGAGTAGGCGGCGGTTCTTCTTGCGCGCCAACTTATCCAGTGCTTCTGGTTCGAACCCAGGGGCAATAATACACTCTACGAAATGGTCGCCAATCGCCTCGGCTGTGGTAGAGGTGACGACCTGATTGAAGGCAATCACACAGCCAAACGCTGATTCTGGGTCGGAAGCCAGTGCAGCATCCCAAGCACTATCTTGGTCGAGAGTGACAGCAACCCCGCAGGCGTTTGTGTGTTTGATGATGACACAGCAGTGCGGCCACTGTTCCCAGTTGGGACCAGTCAGTGAGCGGGCGAACCTTAGCGCGGCGTCGAGGTCGAGATAGTTGTTGAATGACAGTTCCTTGCCATGATGCTGGACAGCGGCGGCGAGTCCCGAGGGCGGCTCTCCTGACCGAGCGCCGTCATAGAATCCTGCTCGCTGGTGGGGATTCTCCCCATAGCGAAGGTTCTGCAACACCCCACCTGATATGAGCAACTTAGGGGGGAGATCGTCGGCTCCCTCTGCTGTTCCATTGAAGCGAGTCGCGAGTGTATTTGCCAGCGCGATGTCGTATGCTGCCGTACGCTGAAAAGCAGTCAGCGCCAGTTTACGACGGACATCCAAGGGTACGGAGGCAGGGTCTCCATCAGTCTCCTGGAGTATTTGCAACACCTCATCGTACTGGCTGGCATCGGCAAGCACGAGTAAATCAGCGTGGTTCTTGGCGGCAGCGCGCACGAGTGTCGGGCCACCTATGTCGACCATCTCAATTAGCTCGTCCATCTCTACCGGGGGGTCGCGGGCGGCAACCTGTTCGAAGGGGTAAAGATTGACGACGACCATGTCTATTCGTGGATATCCGAGCCGGTCCAGTGTATCCATGTCGTCAGGATTGTCTCCACGAGCGAGAATCGGTCCGTGAATCGCAGGGTGCAGGGTCTTGACTCGTCCATCAAAAATCTCAGGGTGTTCAGTAACCGAACTGACGTCCGTCACATCCACACCTGACTCCCTGAGCAGACGTGCTGTGCCTCCAGTACTGAGAATGTTCCAACCCATCGCCTCGAGTGCGACTGCGAGTGCGCTGACGCCCGTCTTGTCGTAGACGCTGATGAGTGCTCGCGGCGCATCATCACCGCTACGCTCAGGCACTTCGGAACTTGTTCCGGGTTGCTCGGACGAACCCATCAGTAGGACCCGTTGTAATTCGATGTCGATTGCGCCTTTGAATCAACCGGCAACGTTCAGAGCGATTCTCAGTCGCCACGTGCGCTGATGACCTGGTCGCAGCGCAGTAGGCTGCAGGCTGTCTCAGTGGCTGCAGTCAGTGAATGGATGATGCTCCCCGCTGCCTCAAGCACGCCGCTCATATCGCCGACGGAGCCGTCTTCGCAGATGCCGTTTGTTGGCCCATCAGTTCGCTGAGCAGCACGGAGCTCGAGAATAGCATCCAGTGCATCCGAGCCAGCGTTAGAGGCTAGTGTCCATGGAATCGCTTCTAGGGCGCGGGAGAACGCTTCGATTGCCAAACGGGTTCTGTCACCCACTGCTTCGGCGGCCTCGATGACCGACAATGATGCCGCCATGTGAGCGCTGCCCCCTCCTGTGAGAGTCGTCCCTTCTCTGATGGCAAGGCTGGTGGCACGCAATGAGTCGTACAGGCCGCGAATGACCTCTTCTACGGAAGTGGAGCCAGAAATCAGACAGGTTACGAGCGGACCTGTGCAGCCGTCGATGATGATGCGGTCCTGCACCTCGTCTGTGGCTTGACGTGA
>CAXEUS010000125.1:0-4741 GCA_963999385.1 uncultured Candidatus Poseidoniales archaeon
ATCAACAGGCACAGAACGATACCGACCGCGGCCAACTCCTTCTGCATGTAAAGGATGAATAGATGGATGTATTTGAATCTCAACGCTGCTCAATTCTGTCTGATTGGTTGATAAGAACGGCCCATTTCGTCAGTCTATGCATCAGCATGCTGCACGGTTCTTTCCATTACTGCTCGCGCTGCTGATTTTCTCCCTTCCGTCAGCACAGGCTCAAGAGGACTCTGACGGAGACGGCCACTACGATTCTGACGATGCCTTCCCCGACAACCCGAACGCGTGGACTGATTTCGATGGTGACGGATATGCAGACCAGCCGGGAACGAACATCTCAGATGACTGTCCCAACACCTACGGTCTGTCCAAGACACACATGTATGGATGCAAGGACACAGATCAAGATTGGGTGCCAGATGTATTGGACGACGACATCGACGGTGATGGAATTACCAACGATATGGAACTGGCCGCATCCAACGCGCTGATCAAGTACGATATATTCAACCCTGAGTCTGTTCCCGTTGACAGTGACTTTGATACCATTCCAGATGTCATCGATGCTGATGATGACAACGACGGGTGGGTGGATGAAATCGAATTGGAGAGAGGCAGCGACACCCATGATGAATCCGAGACACCGTTCAACATGTATGGAAGGAATACTGGTTGGTTCTATGTCGTGGGCGAGGGATTCACCACTGAGCATCATGAATCAGGAATCGAGTTGTCAATCTCGTGGGTTCTGAGTGCTCTCTCCTCGGAATTAATCATCCCAATCGGTCTGATTCCGGTGTACATCTTCATCTGGGTAGTCAGGCATCGTAACTTCGTACGCTTCGATACCGAACTTGAGTCGCTTGAAACGTTAGAGGAACTCAAAGAAGTCGAGGCGCGTATCAACGAGTCTCTTCGTCGACGCAGGATTCATACCTATCACGGCCTGATTCTGAGAAACGTGGTCGAAGGCCTTGAGGACGAATTGGATTCGTACTGGTTCGAGAGGTATGCCCGTGGTCATGATTCAGAAGAGTGAAGCATCCGTGTTACTCAGATTCCAGTCCTAACTGAGGGACTACGAACCAGTGCGAGTCTCCCGCAGGCCTGTCGATCAACGGCAGCCCGAGCTCACTGCTCTCATCGAGTGAGACACCTATTCCCGTGGCAGCACAAGGTGAGGGAAGGTAGTCTTCCCCTGATTCGGTCAGGTCCACCCGGATTGCGTGTCCGGCAGGCAAGACCACATCCATCGGGTTGAACTCCATCAGCATCAGGTAGTTCTGGAAGGGTATGACAGTGTTCGCTTCGTATCCGCCGTCGCGGTAGCGGAGATCCATCGTAGCATGTCCGAGTCGCAATCCGGTTTCGTCGTCGAACATGGTGGCGAACACTTGCCCCCCATTACAAACACGGGATGTCACAGATAGATGGAGAGTGGGAAGTCCTGAGATATGGATATCTTCCTCAAATGGGGCTATGGTGAACGAGGAGGTCGCCATGGCGGACACCGAACCACCTGTTGAATCAGCAGAATCGAGAGTGATTACCTCCCACACCATGTCTTCTGATGGCCAAGTATCCTCGGCGTGCCAGTGACCGTCGTTTGTTTGGATCTGCACGATGGCGGTGGGCTCGGGTCCGATATCCTTCAGGTAGTAGTTGAACCAGTTGTAGAGTTCTATGGCCCAATCCATTCGACTCATGTTGGGAAACGCCTCAGCCCCGTATCCACTGCTCAGTGACCCATGCCTGTCCGGTTGGTCGGGGTAGTTGTGCGCCCATTGACCGATGATAGCACGAGTATGGATTCCCGCATCATTCAGCATCCGGTAGGTAGGGAAGGCGTGATACGGGTCGACATTCCAATCCTGCAGTCCCCAGACAAGATAGACGCTGCCCTCGTAGTTGTCGAGCACGTCCTGCAGGTGGTAGCGTTCGTCCCAGTAGTCGTTCCACTGGTCGCCGCCCATTCCTGCTCCGACCCAAGTGGTGAACGGTGAAATCGGTCCGATGATGTCGTCACTGCACATTCGCATGTCGTCTTCTGTGGGGTCGGTCGTTGCTCCCTCGTAGAGGACATCGTAGAGCATGGCTCGAGACTCTGAGCTACCGTTGCGGTAGAACATCTGCTGGACGCCGATAGAACCCGAGATTGGTACGATTGTCTTCAGGTGTTCAGAGGGATTCTGCGCCGCCTCCCAATTGGTGGTGCCAGCATACGACTTGCCCATCAGGCCGACGTTGCCGTTGCTCCAATCCTGCTCACCTAACCAGTGAACTGCGGCCTGGATGCCGATCTGTTCCCCCAGTCCCTTGACATCCTGACAATGAGTCGATTTCCCGGTTCCGAAGGTAGAGATCTGCGCCAGAGCGAAACCGTAGGGAACGAACTGCTCGAGTATCCATGCTCCCACTCCAAGGTCAGGCACCGTGTTCGGATTCGAATCATCCCCGACGGCCCCCTCTCCCCCGAAGTCGTAGTAGGGGTGGACGGTGGCGATTACTGGCACCTTGGTGCCGTTGGGTACGTCAGGCATCCAGATGGCGACGTGCATCAGTGCCGGTTCAGGATAACCTACATCCTGCTCCGATGCAGGCAGGTCAACCTCGACGAAGTACTCGGTCGGCCCACTCCAGTTGTAGGGACCTGCTTCGGGCAGTTGGCTACGCCATCCGGTCACGTTGAGTCCCATGGTGTGGCGCTGGTCCAGTGGGACCTCCCACCACTCCCAGTCACCGTCTCCGTCACCAGTACTCTGGACCCCCCAGATGCTGGCGAGCAGCATGAACAGCACTACCACGATGGCAGTCGCTCCAAGAGCCAGATTCAGTTGCAGTTGTTCACGTCGGCTGTCGGCCGCATCCTCGACCAATTCCGCCTCGACCGCTTCGCCCACGTGCGCACGACTCATGGCTGTGCCATGAGTTTGACGCTGCTGTGTGAATCAATGTCATCCAATTCTCAAGTCCAGGACACAGTGTCTAACGTGAGGTGCATACCACTTGACCTTGACAAGATGTTCCAAGAGCACACGTCTGTTGTCCATCTCTGAGAGCTGTTCGACCACAGAATTCGCCCACGCCTCCTCCTCGCCACCCGGAGCATTGCCGTGTAGGTGCAGACAGCCCCCTTCTGGCTTGAGCGCGGCGAGCGCCAGCGGCCAGCCCTTCTCTGACGAAGGGAGCAGACCGAGCATCACCCGATCGCAGGAGCCGAGCGCGTCGGCGGCAGAGCCGCCGTCGGAGAGTGCGGCTCTGTTGTCACCCTGATGCACGGTGCAGCGGTCAGCCACATCGTTAGCATCTAGGTTGTAATCGAGTGCGCTCAGCGAATCAGCACTCCATTCACAGGCGTGAACGTGGCTTGCTCCAGCATGAATGAGTAATGGCAGCGTGTAGTAGCCGATGCCGGCATAGAGGTCGAGGACAGTCTCTCCTGTGCAGGAGAGTTCTCCGATTCTGCCACGCTCACCTAGATTTCCGGCCGAGAACATCGACTTGGTGACATCGAACGAGTAGTCGATTCCATGCTCGCGATGCGTGACCCAGCCATCCTCTCCCAGCAGCATCTCGACATCGGGCCGTCGTTCATCTCCGCTGATCTCACCCTTGCGCGCCACTCTCTGGACCGCCAACGCACCCGCGACCACGCCCCAGAGTTCAGAGCCCACCACTTTCTGCCATTCCTTACTCCTGAACGCATCCTTCGGTAGCAGCACCAGGTCACCATGCAATTCCCATCCCGTGGGCAGGTTGGCAACCATCCGCGCCACCTCTTCGTACCCTGCTCCATTACCTCGCAGCAACGCCTTAATCTCCTCTTGGAGGCGCCGGTGCGGGTCGTGCGCTCGTCGAAGTTCTGAGGACGTGGACATAGGTGATTCAGTGTGACCGACGACGGAGAACCAAATTAAATGAGCAGAACCGGACTTACCGTGGGTGTGTGCAAGCCGATGGGACGTCTTGGACAACGACACCGCTCTCGCGCCCTCACTGTCGTGGCTCTGATGCTGGGTGCTACGCTCTTCGCAACGCCGGTAGCCGCTGACCCCCCTCCAGGGAATTCTGAGGTCACCAACGTAGTCTGTTCCACGTGGAATGACACCGACGGCATCTGCGACGATTACGACTTCGGTCACGACCTGACCCCGAATCAGGAGTGGGTACGCGGCCGCTACCTGTTCGATATGCAGTCTACCGACACGGTGGCCCTCACGCTGGAATGGGAGGTCCACGAGTTCAATCGTAGCCAATTGGGCTTGCAGGACATGGATCTCGGAGGAAATTTCAGTTTGCTCACAAGTGGGGCCCCTGCTGACTACATTCGAAACTATCTCGTCATGGAGACAATCTTCAACATGAGCGTGCGCGACCTGATGCTGCAGAAGATATCCGAATCCGTCGAGGAGTTGGTGCAGGAGACCTATGGTGGCGAAGTCAACTCCATTGACACCAACTACGTATCTGAGGTGACGATGAACAACGTCCAGATTGATTGCACCGAGGACCCTGACAGCGATTCAGCAGATGAACTGGCCAATCTGCCGAACAACGCATTCCAACCTCCTATCTGCCTGCGCACGACGGCTAACATACAGGTTGATGCCGATACGGTTGGATTTGGCAATAACTCGGAATTGAATCTCGAACGGGCCTACCAGGGAATGCTCGCGATGGGAGGTGCAATCACCACCAACATGTCCCTGTTCTCCCCAGCAGGGCATGAATCGACTTTTGAGGTGGATCC
>CAXEUS010000126.1:0-2404 GCA_963999385.1 uncultured Candidatus Poseidoniales archaeon
CGTTAGGGACATCGAATCCATTGACTACAGCCCACCATGTCCCGTCTTCGGGATTCTCGACTGTGATCTCCTCGTCTGCGTTCCAGTTTCCTGAGATGTCGATTTGCTCATTGCCCCAGTTGATGTTTCCGTCGCCGTTCTTGTCTCGATAGAGCGCTAGATCCAGATCGGTGCGCGGAGCGCTGGAGTCTATCTCGATGCGTAGCATCACCGCATCTTCGAGGGTGAACTGGTGACGGTATGACGAACTTGACCACCCCCCTGGTGTGTCCTGCAGCGCGGTCTCAGTGGGCATAATGGTAGGCTTAGTCCACCCATATCCAGCGACTGAGGCGATGTCTAACTCCATTGTAGAACCGAAAGTCACCACTTCCTGACCTGTTGCATTATTCCAGTCGCTTACCACGCGAGACAGCGTGCCATCAATCGACGCTACATATCCGACCGATATGTTCAGCGGATTGTCGTTGGTGTTCACACCGTGCCTCGCAGAATGTAGCATCATCTGCTTCAGTCCCGGAGTCGCCTCGGCCACCAGCACCTCGTGACTGCTTCCTGTAGAGGTCTCCCAATCGTAGATGCCGCTGCCAGTGTCCATGTTGCGAGAAGATACCTCGGGCTCTAGGTTCACAGGACCATACGCCGCCGGGTCATCCAATTGGAATGGATGGTCCCGCTCTGACATCCAATGCACGTCGACATCTGTGTAGCTGTTGTTTGGCCAGTCGACATCGATGACTATTGCCCCATCACCGGACATATTCTGTGGCCAGTCGAATGAGAGGAACTTCCAGTCCCCCGACTCAGAGCGCCACCCCCAGCGCTGCGCACCTTGCAACCATGTCTCGGAATAGAGCGTCTGGTTGCTGACGTTGCCGTCAATCGGCTTAGGGAGCAGGTTGAGTGGCCCCGGAGATGCGACGTTGACCACCACTGGAAGTGGCCAGTCCCTCAGGAGAGTCCCATTGTCGGTGAACGTGGAAATGTGAATCTGCTCCTGGTGAATCCCCGGTAGAGCATCGGTGGGGACATTGACACGGCAATTGATCCACCCGCTGCCATTCGGGGTCATTTGAACCGTGCTGGAGCATGGACTTAGCCAGGTATTGTTGACATCGGGGCCGAACGCCGTCCAATCCACATCTATGGGAAGGGGTTCCTTACTACCAGCCTGAGCTTCGTGTCTGTAGACTCCAAGGAGGATACCGTCTCCACCTCGTTCAAGCGGCCATCCCGCGCGGGTCTCAGATTGCCCGGTCTGATAGGTGTGTGCTGACAAGGTGGCGTATTCGTTACCACCCTCCATCTCATCCCCGTCCACGTATCCGTCAGCGTCGGTATCGTTCCACCAGATGCCGTCTCCGTCGACGTCGTGCCAACTGAACAGTTCGACGTAGACTCGGTTCTCGGACTGTCTATTCTGGTCGTTGTCGAATCCCTCGCCGTTCATCGCAGCCCTCGCTCTGATGAGTGAGGTTCCATTCGGAATCGATAGGTTCGCATCGCCGTTGATATGCACCGGGACGAAGATGTCAGGTCGCCCTCCTTGGTAGCCGTCCCATCCGGCACTGGAGTTGACCACCCAAGTGGTGTTCCAATGCTGCAGTGGCTGCAATGTACTCGGCTGCCAGGAGACTGTGATGTTGCTCGCCCCTGTACCGTTGAGTGTGAAGTTGGCCGAAGCCACATCCCCTGGTTTCAGGATGTTGAGATTCGCCTCCCGGTGCTGACCGTGGTTGAATCCGGGCATCCAATAGGCGGGTGAAACGAGCAGTGTGTCGTTGGAGCCGTTGATTGATGAAACCGCTTGGGCCGCATCGAACCATCCTGCGCCCTGAACGAGAGGATCGTATCCACGGTCCTGAGCCGTGGACATAATCACATCACGTACCGTCTGTGAATCAGGATACACTCCCCATCTTTTGAACCACGCATCATAGATGAGCGCAGTTAATCCAGCAGCGACCGGGGTTGCCAGCGATGTTCCAGCCCAGGTACCGAACGCAGAGTTGGCATTGCCAACCTCGTTCAGCGTCTTGTCGCCAGTCGCCGACCAGCCAACAGCGACGATGTCCGGGTCAAGCCTACCCACTGAGTTTGGTCCACGATTCGACCACGCTGCAGTGTCACCCCATGTGCCTCCATGAGGTTCACCGGTCAGACTGGAGAACGCTCCAACTGAGAGCACACCATGAGCACCTCCGGGAGACACCACCGTACCATAGCCGTGCCCACCATTACCCAATGCTACCGAGTAGAGAGTCTCTGGTGAATGGACGCGGGTGAGCCAATCAACGTACAGCGACATGTAGTCGGTGCCATCGTTGTGGATGTTCGACCAACCGAAAGAGAATGAACCAATCTGCGCTTCATCCCCAGTACTCGTATTCCCGTCATATCCCTC
>CAXEUS010000127.1:0-2479 GCA_963999385.1 uncultured Candidatus Poseidoniales archaeon
CCTGCCGGAGTGTCAGGTGGTTGGGGGAACTGTATTGAGGCGGCTCGGCAGGTGCGCGGACAGGCGAGTGTATGACGGAGACTACTGTGGACGAGAAGGCACAAGCGGTGCGTGGTTACTGTTTCTATGACTGGGGCAAATCTGCTTTCGAGACCAGCGTCGTGACGGCGATTCTGCCCGCCTGGTTCGCTTATCTGTTCCTCGAAGCGAATGGATTGACTACCAACATCGTCGGTATGGAGATGTCCTCCGACGCCATCTGGTCATACTCGGTGACCATCGCCGCGCTCGCTGTTGCAATCGTCAGCCCTTCATTCGGCATCATTGCAGATCGACGTGCAATCAAGATGTGGTGGCTGAAGATCCTCACCTACATCGGCGCCGGGGGTACTTTCCTGCTCGCCTTTGCACTGTTTTTCCCTCTGTCGTTCCAATGGGTTTGGCTGCTTGTGATGTTCATATTGGCAAACGTTGGACTCAACGGGGCGGGGGTGTTCTACAACGCTCTGCTGCCACATATGGGGGAAGACGACGAGATGGACGAGATTTCCAACAAGGCGTTCGCCTACGGGTACTTCGGTGGTGGTTTGCTGCTTCTGGTTCATCTTGGCATGGTGATGATGCTCGACGGCACCTGGGTCATCCCCTTCTGTATGGCCTCAGCAGGACTCTGGTGGTACGGATTCGCCTTCCTGACATTTGCATGGGTGCCCGAGCCGAAGATTGAGAATGAACTCGACAGCCTCGGATTGAAGCAGTCGGCGAAGTTGGCTGTGACCGAACTCAAGAAGACGATTGGTGAGGTCGGCAACTTCCGTACTCTGCTCATCTACATGGTTGCCTATTTCTTCTTCATCGACGGTATCAATTCTGTCACCTCACTGGCTGGCATATACGGTGTCACAGTACTCGGAATCTCAGTCACCGGGCTCATATTGACGATTCTCATCATCCAGTTCGTGGCTGCTCCCGCAGCCTTGGGTTTCACCAAACTGGCAAACAGTTGGGGAACCAAGAAGGCGCTGACCGTTTCTTTGGCCGGATGGTGTGTGGTAATCGTCGGTGCGATGGCGTTCGCTCCGTTGCAGTTAGACGCTCATGAGGAATATGGCATCCAGTACGATTGGGACGATGACGCAGATGCGTACGTGGTGATTGTGAATTCAGGAATCAGTGCCCTGTCTCAGGGTGATGATGAACAGGCTTGGATCCAAGAGTGGGAAGATGTTGTTCCCACGGAGTTGAACGAGAAGATTACCGAATCGAGTGCTCTAAAATGGGCAACCGATGACGATGGTAAATCGGTACCGAGGACTCTCGCGACGGGTTCCGAGGACAGGGTCACTGGATTTGCAGCGTCGATAGCCGATACCCGTTACAGTTTGAGCATCAGTGGTGGGCCATTGACCGATACAACGGCTCTAGGAGTAGACCACCCCACGAGTCTGGGAGACGGTTCACTGGATTTCATCCCGATAACTGTCAGAGATCTGGTCTGGGAGCCACTGGGGATGGCGGTGTTCTACCAGTGGTTGCTGCTAGGTGTGATGGCCGGTTCACTGCTCGGTGGTTCGCAAGGTCTGGCGCGCAGCTTGTTCGGTCAGATGGTGCCAGAAACTCGGAGTGCTGAGTTCTTCGGGTTCTTCGGGTTCTTCGGTAAGGTGGCCGCTGTCGTCGGCCCCCTGCTCTATGGGACTCTCACTGTGTTGTATGACAGTCGAGTTGGAATATTCAGCATAGGATTCCTGATTGTGATTGGCGCGATTATGATGCGTTGGGTTGATGTTCAGGATGGCATCGATGTGGCCAACGAAGAGGACAGGCGCAACCGAGGAGAACTCGAGCCGGATGATGATTCAACTCAATCCGAGGACGACGGTAGCAGTTGATCGAGCAGAAGCGCAAACTCGAACAAGATGACCATCGGCCCGGCGACAAGCAGCATCGACAACGGGTCGGGCGGCGACAGCAGTGCGCCGACTATGAAAGCGGCGAGGAAGATATGCCTTCGATAATTTGTGAGCAGCGTCCGCTCAACTAATCCACCGCGCAGCGCGAGCAGCGTCAGCAACGGGACTTGGAATCCTACCACCGAACCTAGACAGAGTCCGGCGATGAACCCAATCCACGCCGCTAACTGCCAATTGGCGGTAAGTCCCACTGAGGCAGCGTCAGCATGCAGGTAGTCTAGCAGTAACGGCAGCAGGAAGTCAAGGGTGTACCACAGACCGACGATTGCAAGGCCAATCGAGATGGCTCCAGAAAATAGCATCCTGGTGAGCGCGGGGGCGACCGGAAGGGCCACCTCGGTGAGTTGGCTTCGGATACGCTCGTTGCGACCAGCGTTCCACGCCAAATCGATAATCAGTGCCAACACCACCGCGGAAATCGCCAGATGCGCGGCAAGTTGCAGTTGCAGTATCACCAGTTCCAGCGGCTGCAGAACGACAATCTCGACGTCTGCAGGAACGAGGTCCTC
>CAXEUS010000128.1:0-13786 GCA_963999385.1 uncultured Candidatus Poseidoniales archaeon
CGGTTGGTTATCATCCGCGACCTCAAGACACTAGAGGGCCCCAACCCAGGCCAAAATGGACTGCGCCACCGCCGCGATCTGATGGAGGATGTGCAACTCGCTCTCTACGCGCGTGCGTGGGAGGTCTGCCACCCCGGAGACCGAGTAATCGGCGTTGGCATCACAGAGGTGGGCGAACGCTCGGGTCATTACCTCGAGGTCGACCCTGACTTCATCGATGAGGCGGAGAAACTTGAACTTGGAAAAGTTGGTTCATTGGTTGCTCAGGTGTATCGCCAGCCATCCGAGAATTCCTCGTCAGTGAAGAGCAACCCGTTCCGTTCGTGGTTACGTCATCGTATCACTGCGGCTCTGCTTGCATCAGAACAGGCATCCGAAGGATTAGTACATCCCACTCCTCGAAAATCGAGTTGCGGTTATTGCGACGTGAAGGCAATCTGTGGACTGGCTGCATCAGTAGGAGGTGATCGCCAGTGGAGTTGAATCGCGGTCAGCGACTTGGGCTGAACATCGACGCGCACATCGTGCTCGATGCAGGAGCGGGTACCGGCAAGACACACTGTATCGTTCAGCGTACACTCGAACATTACCTGTCTGAGGATCAGCGAGCGACTCGTCTGCTGCCGCCAGGACCGCGTGACATCGATCTCTCCGGCGGACTTCTGGCCGCACCCACTGGTGAGCGTGAGGACCTGCGAGAATGGCGGGCTTTGTTGCCGACCGAGGTGGTAGTGCTCACATTCACCGTTCGCGCTGCGGAAGAACTGCGTGACCGAATGCGCCGCGAACTTGGCAGGCTGCGTCCCGGCCCGCGCGGTGAGCGTGACGGGCTGCGTTACGACCCACGGATTCGCCGTGAAGGGCTGGTCGAGCAACTCGGGATGCTGTTAGACGAGGCTCCGATTGGCACAATCGACTCGTTCCTTTCTCGCCTTGTGACCGCTCACAGGAATCTTCTCGGTGAGCGGCCAACTCATGACCAAGTGAGCGACGCCCAGCGTGTGCTTCTGCTCGAAAGGGCGTTGAACAGCTGCTGGCGCATCCAGAATGAGCGGCACGCAGGCGATGTCAAGGTACGCAGCGTGACCGCTAGAGCATTCATCGACGCCCGCAATCGTATCTCGTCACAGTTAGGTGGTAGGAACAACGCCCAGAAAATCGTCGCCAAACTGCTACGCAACGGAGTGTTCGTCGCATCTTGTCGCCGGGCACTGCGCGACCGCGGTTCATCGGGGAGCATCGATTCCCAATCGCTCCGCTCTGCGTTCACCGACATGCTTGACGACGCCGAAGTGAACACTTTCTGCGCCGATCTGCATCAGATTTGTGATGAGTGGGTGGACGCTTGCCGCCAGCGAGCGGTGGACTTCGATCTGGTCACCGCTCTCAGAACTCAGACTCGCTATCGTTGCGTCGATGAACTGGTGACAACTGGTCCGCCCGCCGACACTTGGGGCAAATTACTCTGGTTGCATCATCTACTCACTGCGATTTGCTCATTGTCAAGTCGCGAGAACCTGTATCCTAGCGTGTTCCCGGGTCGTCGACTGCCCAATGGTGATGGTTGGCCCTCGGGTCTACCTACTCTTGGCTCAATCAGTGATGCGGCGGCGAAGGCCGCCACAACCGCTCGACTGGATGCAGCGATGATTGACGCCCGCGGGCTGTTTGCTACACTCATCGGCCAACGAATGCGCTCCTGCGCAATCATCGCCTACCTCTTCGATGGGACCAGCGAACCCCCTCATCTCGCCGCTGATGCGACTGTATGCCCAGTCAGACTCACAGATCCTATTCCAGCATACGAGGCACGCTCCCCCACAGCTCTCACTGTCGATGTCGACGCGCGGCTGCTCGAGGACCTGTTGTTGGTGCATGCAGGCGCGTGCGATGTGCTAACCGAACTGAAGTTGGCTGCCGGAATGCACGACCACGATGATGTCGCATCCCTTGCCGAGGACCTGTTGCTCACCCGTTGTCCATCTGTCTGTAGACGCTGGTATCCCCCTGAAGTGGTCGAGCAATTGGACGCGCTGGACTTGGATAACCCGTGGACTGATACCCATCTCGATGCGGCGATGGCGGTGGTCCAGTCCGCTTTCGGTGTGGTCGAGGAAAATGGAGTTGAGCGGCAGGTGTTCACCGATGAATTCCGTGATTGGCCTATGCAACAGGTGGCTGATGACCTGACTCGTCGGATTCACACTCTGAAAACAATCAGGCGCCGCTTCCGGGCATTCATCATCGACGAGGCACAGGACAACTCAATCCAACAGTGGTTGCTGCTCTCAAGGCTCTGGGGTATCCGTCAGCGAGCAGAAGGAGACCCGGATGCCGCGCAGAGTGCTTGGCAGCCGACGGTATGCTGGGTGGGTGACCAGAAGCAGAGCATCTACGGATTCAGGCAAGCGCAGGTCAGCGGGATGGCGCGCTATACATCCCACCTGCGCAATATGAATGAGTATGAATTCGCCAACGAGGGACGACTGCTTCTAGCGCCGGCGCTCAGGCAGCAGGCAGCCTCACGCGACCCCAGATACGTCGATACATCGTCATTCGTCACCGCTCTTGAATGGGTGAACAGTCGTCCGATTCCCTCGAACGCGTGGATTCGATTCGATCTCGATGATGATGGTAACCCGGTAAGCGCAGTCGATACTGCACGCAGAGCGCAGGGACACATCGATCTGGTGACGAATTACCGGACCTGTCAGGACCTGTTGGAGACGATGAATGAGTGGTGGGAGGATATGTTCGCCACCCGCCACGATTTGTTTCCTGGTGACTGGTACGCCCGCGCTCGCGCCCTTAGGGCACACCGCACAGAGCAGCACGGTGGATTGGAATGGTTGCTCCCACTCTCAGATGGGGCGGCGAGTGATCCTCCAGAGAATATGGCCGTGGCCATCGACCCGTTTGACTTGGGTAAGGGGGCGACTGCGATACACCTTGAGAACGAACTGATCGCCTCCCGAATCCGCGCTTTGGTAGATGGCACCCCTATGCGCGTACACGACCCTACCGTAGATGACGGATGGCTCGAGATTCCGGCGGCTGAAGCCGTCGAACCGCGGGACATCATGGTACTGATGCCGTCTCGTACGCACATGGATGACCTCGTTCATCGACTGACTGCACTCGGAGTACCTGCTCTAGCTGACCAGGAAGGAGGACTGCTGGACCAACCGGTTGTGCTGGCGTTGATGGCGTTGGTGCAGATGGTCGCTCGTCCGCACATGCCGTTCAACGCCGCCGCACTCTCTCGTTCACCGTTGATTGGGCACTCAGATCTACAACTGCAGGAGTACCTGCTCGACGAGAACGGCGACGAGGACCTGCTCGTTCGCCTCGCAGAGCATACCGTCGGCGACTCCCAGAGAGCGCTCGTGCAACGTTGGGTCGAACTCGCGCAGAATGGGAGGCTGTTGCACCTGCTATCAGAGACTCTTGACCATTCGGATCTGCTGCTAGCCCACCCGACACCGGTAGAGCGGCAATATGCAGAGCAGTTCGTCGAATTGATTAGCCAGCAGATGGCTGAAGCAGGGGGAGATGTAGTCCTGCTTGCTGACAGGATGAATCGATTGTCGCAGGTCGCCGGGCGTCATCTTCCTTCGGCAGCGCTACCCCCTGGGAATGCTGTACAACTGATGACGATTCATGGAGCAAAGGGTCTGCAGTCGAAGGTCGTCATAGTAACTGGAATGTTCTCTGAGAATCAGAGCAATATATCTCAGTCGATGAAGGATAATCTTCTGATTACCGCCGACATGTTCAGCCCACGCGTTCACCCATGGCGCAGCCAACCGATTCCAGAAAGCGGGAGTTGGAGGTTGTCAAACCGGCTGTTGGAGGCGCAGGTTCAGGCGGAGGCACGGAGACTGTTCTACGTCGCGTGTACCCGCGCGAAGGACCTGCTCATCGTGGCTGGTGCCCCCAAGAACGCCGCGATTGCTGCTGAATCGATTGAAATCGACTGGAAGTACGGCCCAACTCCTCACTTCGGTCAGATGTGGCTCGAAGCGCTGCGCCAGTCGTCCAGTCGAGCGGGTGATGCCACCTCACCTTGGTTGCTCGAAGGGGATGCGGGGATGGCCTCTCCGTTACCACATTCCTTCAGCGGCGACATCGCTCTGAGTCCTGCTGCACTCGTTGCCGACGCTCATCTTCCTCCGAACGGTCTGACTTCGTTTCCCATCATGCACCACCCGGACTGCGTACTCGAAGAGCGCGAGGTGGTCGCTCCACTGGTGACAATGCAACGGTTACACGATAGTGCCCGCCTAGATTCCGTACCCGTAGCAGCTGATCAGCCACGGAATCTGACTCGATGCATCCGCATGGCTCCTCATCGTCTTGACACGGCCAGCCGCTGTATCAGACAGCATTGGCTCAGCACGCACATCGGATTGGTGTCCGAGCCGATACGCCTGCCACTCCTCGTCGATGATAGTGAACAGGACGAAGGTGAGCAAGATGAGGGCCCATGCCTACCGGAACCGACCGTGCTCGGCTCACTGTTCCACAGACTGGTTGAATTGGGCATAGGTAACCCCGGTCCACCTGAATCGGGGCCGCTCGTAGCGCTGCCCGCTCAATGGATGAACTCCAACCCGGACATGCTGACTTCACACGCTCTCATCGACGAGGTGTTTGATGAACTGCTCCCGGCGGATGTCGACAGAGACGCTACCAGAGACCTGCTCCTCGAGATGGGTCGCATGCTCCAGCAAGGGCCGCTCGGAAGATTGTGTACTGGAGAGGTGGTCGGTGACGACCGAGTAGAGGGACTGCGCACCGAATGGCCATTCACATTGCAGGTCCCAGTCGAACTTGAGGACTGTCAGGAACTTGGTTGGACGCCAACCGGAGAGATCCATAAGGCCACAGTGGACAGGGTGCTGTTCGACTTCAACGGACTCGTTGATTTGGTGCTGTGTACCCAGCAGAGCGAAGGTGAGCGGGCGACAATCCGCGCTGTTGACCTGAAGACAGAATCCTGTCTTGGATTGCTTGACGATGATGTCATGGATGATGTTGCGGGAACACTGTTTGAGCCGGTCGCCGACCCTGAAAATCTGACTTCCCGTAACGAGGCAGAATCGGAATTGCTTGGAAAATACCGATTCCAGTTGCAGCTTTACCATCGAGCATTGCTCGGCCTTGAGAGCATGCGCCAGCGCGCCGGGCTGGCGCCTCGCGACGTGCTGCCACCGGCTATTCAGGTAGCCGCCACCGGACGGATGATCACTTGGACGGATGCGGAATGGGAGGAGACGTCCAGAGATTTCTCGGACCATCTTGAGATGCTGGCGCGCGTGTCGGTGACCGACCATCTGCAAGAGGAGAACTTCCCGCGGTTGCCTGAGGAGCAGCAAGGGACCTGCCATGGATGCCCGTTCTTCCGGGGAGACGTGCGCATCTGCGCTCCTGAAGGGTGGCCGCTCGACCGGTGAATCCTTGATTGGGAGGAGGTTGGCCGACGCATGGCTGAACTTGATTGGGATGCTCTTTCAGAGTTCGTAGACGGGGTATGGGACGACTCCGCACTTCCGAATCTATGTGACTTCATCGAGATTCCCGCCCTCTCCCCGGCATTCGATGCTGACTGGAATGCGAACGGACATCTCGACGCGACCATCGATCTGTTCACGTCCTGGTTAGGCACCATGCCGCTGGAAGGACTCAGCGTGAACGTGCATCGACTCGACGGATTGACACCACTGCTTCTGTGCAAGGTGGAGGGCACCGCCCCCGGAGAGGTGCTGTTCTATTCACATCTCGATAAACAACCGGAGTTTACCGGCTGGTCCGAAGGTAAAGGTCCGTGGAAGCCGGTGCGCGAGGGAGATTGGCTGTTCGGACGGGGAAGTGTTGACGATGGTTACGGTGGATATGCTGGCATCATTTCGGTGCTGGCGCTGCAGCAGCAGGGAATTCCACATCCTACCTGCCGCTTCATCATCGAGACCTGCGAGGAGTCCGGCTCTCCCGACCTGCCTGCGTACCTAGCTGAATGCAAGGATGATCTCGGCACTCCTGACCTTGTAGTCGTACTCGACTCGGGAATGGGTGATTACAAGCGTCTGTGGGTGACTGAAAGCCTACGCGGCCTTATCGGTGGCACACTTTCCGTTGCTGTTTCTGCCGAGGGAGTACATTCCGGCATGGCGAGTGGTGTGATGCCGTCGTCGTTCCGAATAGCTCGTCAACTGCTGTCGCGTCTAGAGGATGAGGAAACAGGCGCGCTCAAACCGGACTGGCTGCACATTGACATCAGTGACGAGTTACGCGCTGATTCGCAGCGTATCTGCGATGTTCTCGGCCAGGCGCTCATCGATGATTTCCCGTTCCTAGATGGAGTAGAGGCACAGAGTACCGATTTGGTCGAGGCTCTGCTGGCGCAGAACTGGCGACCAACTCTGTCAATCACCGGGGCGGGCGGAATGCCTCCGCTAGAGCAGGCGGGCAACGTACTGCGCACGCACACCGACCTGAAGGTCTCCGTGCGCATTCCCCCAGGTGTCGAGTCGGAACCTGCTTCCGAGATGCTGAAACAACTGCTCGAGAATGACCCCCCGCATGGGGCGCATGTGAGCATGACGCTCGATGCAGCCGCGAACGGATTCGCCGCGCCGTCGATGCCCACCGCGGTGGATGCTGCTCTAGATGCAGCCTCGCAGCGTTTCTTTGACAGAGGCTACATGCCATTCTACGAGGGGGGCACGATTCCGTTCATGGCGATGATGCAGGCCTCCTATCCTGCTGCTCGCTACCTTGTGACGGGCGCTGCTGGACCTGGTAACAACGCGCACGGACCTGACGAGAAACTGCACATCCCCACAGCCAAGGCAGTCACGAAGTGTGTCAGCGCCGCGCTGGTAGCGATGTGCGACTGAACCTAATCTTCGCCATGCGCAATCTCTAGAGGTGCGCTGTACGTACGGCCGAGCGCGTCAATTTCTTCGACGCTCCCAGAACCCATCTTCACTCCCCTGTAGCGCTCTGGTCGCATTGCACAGGTGTCATTTATATCAAGGGCGAGTGGGTCGACGCACCGGAGAGGGCACAATGTCAGACGATGACGAAGGCACCATCACCGATGAGGTGAGGCTTAGACAACTTGAGGAGAGCCTCTCTCAGGAGACTCAGAGGCTGCAGAAGCTCTACGACGCCTATGAGTTGCAAGAGAAGGAAATCGTCCAGCTCAAGGCCGAGATTGAGGTCCTTGAAAAGATGCAGATTGACAAGGAGATTGAGCGAGAGGGAATGGAGCAACTCCTCGGTGAGAAGGACCATCGCATCCGTGACTTGGAACTCAATCTCGCCAAACGCTCGAAGCAGGTAGAACACTTGGAACCTGGATTGGAAACGATGGAGGAGAAGTACTCTCGTGAGAAGGACCGACTCGGGAAGGTGTTCGATATTGCCGAGGAGTTGGACAATGACCTACGCCTTGCTGTTGCAGAATTGAAGGCACGCGATGACTGGTACGTCGGACACATGCAGATTTTTGAGGATCTCAACAAAGCGATCAAGACTCGATACGAGATGATTGAAGCAGCCGTTGAAGCCGAGCGCAAGAGCCAGCACATGCAGCGCGCCATAAACGAACGTCTTGCTGAGGCAATGGACGCCCGCTCTGATGAGGCGGCCGAGGCCGCTGCAGAGGACGAAGCGGCTGCCGAGGTGGAAGCTGCAGTCGAAGTTCCCGAAGACGACTCGGAAGAGTGACGGGGGTGATTCCACTTGTCCGAAGAGGATGCTGTGGTTGCAGCCGCTGATGAAGAGGATGTTGACATCGATTCAGCAGTTGCTGATGTTGAGTCAGAACCTAATCCAGAACCGCGCTCTGCGGGATTCACGCGCGGGCGCAAGATTCTGCTGTCCGTCGGTATTGCTCTCATCGTCCTGCCGTTGACCGCCTACCTCGGAGTAGGTTGGCAGATTTACTCGACATTGGCGCACGCAAACCCTGGCTACAATGACCAAGAGGGCAACCTCCCAGACGGATTCAATGTCACTTGGGACAAATATCCTGATTTCGACACTTCTCGTTACGAGGTGCAGCATTACGAGAACGTCACCATTTCGAGTCGCACCGAAGGAATAGAACTCGATTGCTGGTGGATTCCGGCTAACGATTCAGTAATCCAGCCAGCTCCGACCGTGGTTCAGATTCATGGCCTTCGAGCATCCAAAGCAGGATACGCCATGCTCATCGTTGCGGGAATGTTGCATGACAACGGATTCAACGTACTATTGGTCGACCTGCGTGACCACGGCCACAGCACGATAGAGGATGGCAGGGTCAGCATCGGCACGAAGGAGTACATCGACGCGATGTCCGCGGTCGACTGGCTCATCGAAGAGAAGGACATCCCTGAGGAAATGATTGGATTGTGGGGAAACTCGATGGGAGCTGGAACCGCAGCCATCACCTTCGGCCAGGATGAGCGTCTGCAAGCGGTCGTGCTCGACTCAGGCTACCTTGATCTCGGCGTCATCGTGCGCGAGGAACTTGCAAGGGAGGGATACCCTACGTTCCTAGCACCTGCCTGCATTTGGGCAGCGTTCCTGTTCGGTGGCGAGAGTCTGCTTGAACCATCTCCTCGCAGTGCCTTCGAGAATGCTGGGAATCGTTCTGTCCTCATAATTCACGGACTCGACGACGAAAGGGTCCTCCCACATCATTCGGAGGACATGCTCGAACTCGCTGAAGAGTACGACGTGAACGCCACAAGTTGGATGATCGAAGGTGTGGAACACGTCGAAGCGAAGCTATCTCACTCAGATGAATACGAGCGTCGTATCAGCGACTTCTACTCAGCTGCACTCACCTGAATCGTGATTCAGAGCAGCGTAACGGGATATTCGAACGGTCGTCAGGTTGATACCGGCAATCGCTGGCGGCAAATTCGAGGTATGGCTATGACATCCTGCGGGTCCGATTGCTCGAGCACATTTCCAAATCCTGACCGGACTGTCAAGATACACCATCTGGTCAAGGCCCCAGAGAATACTGCGTCATCAGTGAGTATTCGAGAATCGTGGGATGCGAATGAGCCGGCGACGGTGTATGTCACACCTGAGCGGTTGCCCAATGGAGAGGAATGCACTGCGGCGACAGTCATCTTCCGTACCAAGGGTTGTGTCTGGTGGTGGAAGTCCGGATGTACCTTCTGCGGATACTTCAACGACGTGCGCGACGACGTGACCAGTGACAACCTGCACGCCCAATGGGAGTATGCGAAGCAGAAATTCAACGATTTCGACGGTTGTTCGATGGTGAAGGTCTACACATCCGGGACGTTCTTCGAGGACCGAGAGAATCCACTAGACTGGCAGGAGACCATTCTCACTGAGGCTCACGAAATGGGGCTGCATCTGATTGTCGAGGCTCGCGCCGAGATGTGCACCCCTGAGAAGATGGCATGGGTGGCCGAGCGTCATCCGGGCTGCACTGTGGCTATCGGCTTGGAGGCATACGACGACGAGGTACTCAAGTTCCATTGCAACAAAGGATTCTCCACTCGTCAATGGGAGAGGGCTGTCACCACCTTGCGCGACAACAACTTGCGCGTCAAGACGTATCTGCTGTTCAAGCCGCCATTCATGTCCGAGGGAGACGCGCTCGAACATTGTGCTAACTGGATTGCAGATTCCGCCGAAGCGAGCGATGAGATTTCCATAAATCCGATGAACATCCAGAAGAGAACGATAGTTGACCGCATGTTCCGTAACCGAGAGTACAGGCCTCCGTGGCTCTGGTCATTGGTCGAACTCATCCGTCGTGTGCACCCAAACATCCGCCCAGAAGGGGAGGAACCAGTGACTCGATTGCTCGTGCACCCCACTGCTGCTGGCAAGATACGCGGCGCGCACAACTGCGGAAACTGCGACAAGCGGGTGGCAGTAGCCATCGAGCGCTATTCGGTATCAGGTGATCTTGGGGAGTTCGACGGACTTGCTTGCGAGTGCGAAGCTCGTTGGCGTACTGAGCGAGAACTAGACCTCGCATTACCAATCCCACTCGGCTGTGGACTAGACCGAAGAGGCGATGTCATTGCCGGACTTCTATCACCCTAAATGGGCTACCTTTGAGCGCCCAATGCTTAAGGACGGCTCAACTCTCGCCGAGATTGCCATAGGCAATCTCTGAGGGATGCTTGCAATGACCGTTCTACCTGAGGTGACTCAAGGGGGGGAAGAACCCGCTTCCTCACGTGTTGTACTGACGCTTGCTGGAGTCGCCGCGCTCGCCTTCATGATTCTGTTCAGTGTGCTATATCCAGATCAGCAATTCCCTGGATTAGGTGACATCCTGCCACTGTTCTCGGAACTCGGTGGGAGCCTGATATGGTTCTTCATTCTCGGAGTCATCCTAGGAATTGGAATGCTGTTCGCCACGTTGCTCGGGGAGCTGGTGGCTGATTGAGGTGAGTGCATGAATGGAATTGTACTGACACTGTTGTCCTTCTACGGCTGGCTGCTGCTGGTCCGCTTCTTCTCCATGCGCGGCCTTGGCCCATTCTCCTCATTCACTCGCGACCTGTCCACATTCATGCTCGGTAAGGCTCTCGGACCAGCCAACGAACTGTTCCAGAACCGACCTGGTTCAGCGGGGCGTATCTGGATGCTACATGGAGTGATGTGGTTCGTCATCGCCAGCACACTGACTTTCACATCTCTTTGGACGGCTCACGAGCCGAACGCTCTCGCATCATTGAGCTCCGTCGGATATTCCCCTACAGCCGACCAGACCACCGCCGCCCTACATCTTACTTCGGTGTTCGGAGCACTGTCGATGACGCTCATGGGAGTCGGGTTGCTGGTGCAGAGCAGACTCTCAGGTGGTTCGCTGGCGAGCGAATCAAATGGCTCGTTGATGGCTTGGGCGTGGTCCCTAACCACGTTCGTCGGTCTGATTATCGCGCACACATCGCACATCGGAGATGTCGCTTGGTTTGAACTGCCGCCGGCCTACTACCTGTTGTTCACGCTGATCTCCCTGCCGCTGTTCATCAATCACATGCTCACGCTCACGGGTAGCGGGATACCGCCTGTTGTGCCACAATGGTTCCTCGTGCTCGGTCTCGCTGCGCTGTTGTGGACCGGACCGGCGGGCATGATGCTGCTGGCAGGAGATGAACCACTGCTCGCATGGTGGATGTTGAAAGTGGTGTTCGGCTGTTGGCTGTTGGCGACTGCTCTTGGCGTCGCCCACCATATCATTCCCGCCACACTCGGCCGGCCGTTGTGGAGTCGCAGCCTGTCGACGGTTGCGCTGGTTGGGACTTTCTTGACGGTGACTCCGCTCGGAGCGAGCGGCGGGGTTGCCGAGGCGAGTGACTTCCTGCAAGCGATGGTCGGCATCTTCCTCGCGCTGTCGCTACTGCCTCTGATTGCAGCAGTCGCCAATATATCCGCCACGGCGAGCGGGGGTTGGCAGCAGTTGTCCTCCTCACACGGGGCATCGATGACGATGGTTGGCGTGGTTCTGCTCATCCCGATAGCATTCGGCAGCCTGTTCGCCAGCGTCTCCGCCTTTGGCGGAGCAGATGAGCTCAGTCACATCTCAGGAACTCTCGACATGCTTGCAATATGGGGTTCGCTGGGCTTGATAGCGCTGGGTTCGGCGCACTGCATGTTCCCACATGCATCTGGCCGTCAACTGTTCAGTCAATCGAAGAGTCGCTGGACCTTCTGGATGCTCATCGCCGGTGTGTTCGGATTCGCCATTGGTCAGTTGATTGTCGACTATGTCGATGCTACCCTTGCAGGCGAAGGAGTCGCCGAAGCACTCGAGGCTGCAGAAGTGACCGCCCCGGAACTGGCTGGCTCGATGGCGCTGTTCGCGGCTATCATGTTCTACGGAGTGGTGATTGCCTCGCTGCTGATGATGCAGAACATGATCATGGGAATCTTTCGAGGAACACCGGTTGGTGATGAATTGGCTATGCCAGCAGGTCCCACACCCGTACGTCATACACTCACATCAGGCTCTACCAGCATCCGTCGTCTGCTCTCTGCTGGAGTCGGTGTGGACACGGAAATCATCGTCGACGACGATGAGGGTGGACGGCTTTCACTGGTCGACTTAGCGAATCAAGACGATGAGGATGATGAAGAGGATGATGCTGATGATGACGAGGTTCTCGACACCGCCTCCTTGAACAGGATGCGCAAGACGGACCTCGTCGACCTCGCCTCCTCGCTGGGTAAGGAGTCCAGCGGCACGAAAGCGGACATCATTGCTCGCCTAGTCGCCTGAATGGAGTGGCGCAGGTCTACCGCGCAACAAGCATAGGTGCAGGCCGTTCTGCCGAGTAATCCGGGAAGTAGTCAAGGGGGCATCAGGATGCGAATCGGACTCGTGGGAAAACCGAATGTCGGCAAGTCGACCACCTTCGCTGCACTCACTGAAACAACCGTGGAAATCGCTAATTATCCATTCACGACCATCGAGCCGAATGTAGGCGTAACCTGGATTGCTTCTCCTAACACCTGTCCGTGCTCAGAGTTGCGTGCGTCTCGTGAAGCAGACGGCAGACTCGAACCAGCCACTGCGGATGATGAGCGCGGTGGAAGCATATGCCAGCCGAACACAGGGAGTTGCAACGGATTCACACGTCTCGTTCCGGTCACTCTCGTCGATGTAGCAGGCTTGGTTCCCGGTGCGCACGAAGGCCGAGGACGTGGCAACCAATTCCTCTCAGATCTGGCTGCCTGCGATGCTCTCATTCAGGTAGTCGACGCCTCTGGAGCGACCGACCTCGAAGGCAATCCGACTGGCCCGGGAGCATCTGACCCGCTGGCGGAGCATGAGTTTCTCATTGACGAACTGGCAGCGTGGATCGATGGGATTCTAGCAGGGAGTTGGAACCGGGGCACGCGTAGGACGCAATCAGAGGGAGATCGGGCGATGGCTGAATGGCTGCATGAGCAGTTGAGTGGAATCGGAGCTGATGAGATTCAAGTGGCACAGGCTTTGGCCAACTTCAACCAGCGTAATCGGGATGCAGGAAATCCATGGGAATGGAGTGAGGATCTCAAGCGTGAGTTGGCCGACGAGTTGCGCAAAGCGGTGTTTCCGCTGTTTGTGGCTGCCAACAAGTCGGACCTCGCTGAACCCACTCTATGGGAATCATTGGAGAAAAGGGTGGCTGAGGAGGATGGACTGCTCGTGGCTACGACTGCCGAGACCGAACTGGCATTGCGTCGCGCAGCCAAGGCGGGCTTGATTGACTACGTTCCTGGGGAATCCGAGTTCGATTTGACCGCTGCTGGTGATGAGGGATTGACACCGCCTCAGCGCCAAGGTCTCGAGGAGTTGGCCGACCGATTGTCACGTTTGGGTGGGTCGGGAATTGTTCCCCTGTTGTCTGCGGTGGTGTATGATAGGTTAGAGAGAATAGTGGCACATCCTGTGCAGGATGAGACTCATTGGACTGATGGAGATGGACGAGTTCTCCCTGACGCCTTGCTGGTAAGGCGTGGTACGACCGCCAAAGGATTGGCGTATGCGGTACACACTGACCTCGGAGAAGGCTTCATCCGCGCCACCGATGGGCGCACGAGTCGTATCATCGGGGCCGACCATGAACTCGATGATGGCGCAGTGGTCAAGATTCACGCTAAGACATGAACAGTGTCCAGCGTCTTCTCAATCATCGCCGAAGTCAGGTGCCGGCGGAAGGTCATCCGGCGGAGCAGGCGGTTCATCTTCAGCTTCTTCCACTTCCTCGTCTGCCGGAGGCGATGCCGCCTCGGCTATTTCCAGTGC
>CAXEUS010000129.1:0-17985 GCA_963999385.1 uncultured Candidatus Poseidoniales archaeon
GATAGTTGATGCAGAGGGATGGACCCTGGAGAAATCCCGCCTGCCTGTGACGAGGTGGTTACATTGTCAGACGCGGATATGAGTTGCGTCCACTGGCCTGGACGAGTTGAGTTAGTCATGTCTGCACTGAATCCTGAGAAGGTAACAGTGAGAGGGTCGGCGCGACGCATTGATTCTCGGTCAATCTCGATGAACGCAGGCCATGGAGACCACCCGTGCAGTCCGTCGTTCGCGGTAGACCACATGCCAGTGGAGCCTATCCATGCAGACGTGGTTCTGGGAATCACCTCAGTGCTGAAAACAGCATGCTGAGCGCCTTGCACATCGATGCGATCGAGTCCCGCGGGAGTTACAGCCACCAAAGTGCGGCCATCGCTCACGAGTTTTTGGACAGGCCAAGCAAGCAGCATCCACGACGAACTGCCTGCTTCCATCTTCGAGGTGGCAGCGTTCCAGTGTACAAGTGGCTCCTCAATAGTGGCTACGTGAACACCCCACCAATCAGCAGCGATGGCCCTTACATCGTTGCTGGGCAACATGTCAACCTGCAGTTGCTGCAGCACCTGCAGCGTGGATATCTCCATCCCGCTCGCACCCGGGCGGGTCGAGCCTTCGCCGTTATGAGACAGATAGAGCGTGGGTGGCAATATCACCGTGCTGTTCCCCGAAGATATGGTGACCGCCGGTGCCAGCGCCATTCCTGAAACTCGGTTACCAATTAGTCCTGAATTTCGGTCAATAGTACCTATTACACTCAGATTCGCAACGTCGAAACGTACCAATCCTGCGGGAGTCCCTAGCCACAATTCGCCTCCTTCAATCCAAAGATGCTCGATTGTGCCTGATGGTAGACCATCTTGGGTGGTGATTGGGTCGTCCCAAGTTTGTGAGCTGATGTTCCACACACCGAGCCCACCCCAAGTGGCTACCCATATTCGATTGTCGTATAGCACGAAGTCGCGCACGATGTTACTCGGCAACCCCGCGAGTAGTTGTCCATGCTCCCAAGAATTCGTCGTCTTGTTGAACACCTGCACACCCGCGGCGGTCCAACTGGTACCCATCAGACCAACCACAATCTCGGACCCGTCCATCCACATGCCATCCATCTGGCCGTGCAGTGCGGCGGGGGTGACCTGCCATGTACCGGTAGTGAGATCGATGCGCCACAATCCGCCTCCTGCCGTGGTTATCCAGATATCGCCACCGTCGAGCAACATCTCGACCAGATAATCTCCAGCGAGGCTCCACGCCTGCTGCCACTCTACGCTGCCACTGGGAAGCAGTACCCCATGCAGTACGGATGACCCGTACCACGTGTCGTCACCATCGGCCATCGCAACGTAGACATCGTTACCCGAGTGAATCACTTCGAGGGCACGCCCGGATGGCAGTCCAGCTAGCACATCTATCTCGCCGGGAAGCAGTCCGTTAGCATTGAACAGGTCGACCCGATTGAATCCGGTGGCTGCCCCGGGTCGGCCAATGACCCATTCAATTCCTCCAGGGTTGGTGCTCGGGCGAACCTCGAGACTTGAGGCCTCGAATCCCCAGTCAATGACGGCGCCACCACCGACGGAAGGGCCACTGGTGGGGATGCGGCTGATTCCTCCAGCACCACCATCCTCAGTGACGTGTGATATCATCAGAACGCCGCCGGCCCAGCCCATGCCGTCTGGGAAAACCGGGTCAGGTGAGATGCCATTGACAGTCTCGGAAAGTGTAGACAGGAAATTGTTGATTCCGTAATGGTAACGAGATATCCCTACATCTTCCGCCTCGAATCCAATGTAGACTATTCCCGCCACCTCATCGCATGCGAGTGCGACCGCATCATCGTCGGCCAACCCACGGTTAGTCTGACTGCCTTGGGTCCATTCAGAGAGCCATTGGTTGTTTGACAGGTTGAATCGTGCCACACCACCCTGTGTGCCGAAATCTGCATAGCGCGCCATACTCACGTGCAGGATGTCATGACATACCTCGAAGGAAAATCCGAATCCCTGTGGGATGTCGCCGGTGCCAGCATCCCAACTGGTCCACTGACCAGTGGTCCCATTCATTCGGAAGAGACGGCTGTTACGATTCCAACCGCCCCCATCTGACATCGACGCATACCAGAGGTCATCTCCAACCACGGTCATCGCGAAGATAGTGGTCTGGGAGTTGGATGGAAGCCCGTTTCCTGGGCTCCATGTTGGAAGCCATGTGTCGTTGGCTGCGTTGTAGCGAGCGATTCCCTCGGTGGTGGCGAACATCACCAGACCGTCATAGGTGATTACGTTGCGAATCGGACCCTCGAGCGTATTCTCATCCCACTCGTTGAGCAATGTTCCGTTCCACGAGATTCGCCGGTGTACTGATTCACCATAGTGGACGTAGAGATCGCATGCCGAGGTGTTCAACGGTGCGCACTCGCCCGCGTAGCGCGCGGTTACGCGAGATACTGGACCCGTGGGCTCGATGTTGGACGCCCACGTCGAGTTCGTGTGATCCCAGCGAGCGATGATGCCTTCGCCACCGGTCCACCACTGAGAGGGCATCGTACCAACCCAGAGATGACCATCGGGTCCGACTTCTCCACCGTATACCAGTGCGCTTGAGCCGAGGGCGTCATCGGCATCAATTGTCGAGCGGCCGGTGAAATTGGCCACGTCGTAGCGGTAGATGTTGTCATTCGATTGCGTGTTGATTCGCTCCTGAATATAGTACATCGTGTCACCGATAATCACCAGTTCCGCTGGGTCACGCGTAGGTACAGTGGCGGTGCCTCCATTCGACCCCTTGTCCCACTCCACCTCCAAGCTCTCATTGTCCAAGTCAATCAGGTTGAGTCCGAAGTCACCACCCACCCATATCTGGTGTGGTACGAGTGCAGGAATCAACTCCGTGATACCATCTGAGGACAGTAGGCCGTTGCTGTGGTCAGAATCCCAGGTAGTGAGCCACGTCTCTGTGTTCATGTCATAGCGGGCGATGCCCACTCCATCCATTCCAACATAGGCGACATCGTCGTAGAGGTAGGTCTTGGCATTCCAGGTCTGCTCGCCGGCCTCCCATGTGTCGATTACTGTGTCGTTGGCCACGTCGATTATTCCGGCACCATAGTTGGTACCGGCCATCAGAATACCCGGCATGATGAGATTGACTCCGTAGACCCATGAGGAGGGCAGTCCCTGCGGATTGGAGTAGTAGTTCCAGCAGTCCTCGCGGTCGAGTGTAGCCAGAGAGTACTGGCAGGCTCCAGCATTGGTGCCAGCGTAGAGGTATGATGAATCAGAATCAAAGTCGTAGAAATCAGTCGGCTGCCATCCTTGTCCGGATGGTTGGATGTGCGACCATGTGCTGCCGTCGTAGCGATCTGCTCCCTCACTGGTGCCAACCCACAGGTCTCCTTGAGTATCGATGTGCAGAGAGTAAACATCGTTAGACGAGATGGTGGGGCCACCTCGCGAGAATCGGTAGGTATCTGTCAGTTCTCCAGTTAGCCGGTCATAGACGAGCACACCGTAACCAAACATGCCCAGCCAGATGGTGGCACCGTCGGTCTCTATGGGCATGAATAGAACGTTATCCATTCCAGTTGAGCGCCAAGGTGAGAGTAGAGTATCGTTACCCAGATCAAGGCGTAGCACCCCTTGATTGTTTGAAGCGAAGTATGCGATGCCAGCGAGCGTGGCTACCCCCCTGAGATTGTTTGAGAAGGCATCTGAGCGTACTGAATCCCAGATGCTGGTAACGTTACCACTGGATACATCGATGATGCTGCTACCAGAGTTAGGATGAGTGGCGACAAGCAGGTTGTTGCTTGCATCCCATGCTAGGTCGGTAATGAAATCATTATTCAGGCCGTTGTGAGTATTCCAGTGAGTTGTGAATGTGCCGTTGCCGGCGTCATACTCCTCAATCCCTGCATCAGCGGTGCCGACCCATACGCTGGCGCCATCAGTCGCCAGGGCAACGTTCTGCACGCTGTTGACAATCGGGTCGAGCCAGCGATTGATGCTCCTATCGAAGCGATCGATGAGTTCATCGCTGGCTATCCAGACGATTCCATTCACCTCAATGACCTCGTTCATTTCATTGGAATGCGGTCCGCTAGCGAACAGTGCGGACCCAGAATGTAACGGCGGATTCGCAGAAACGATACGGGCCATCTGCCCGCTGCCGTCACTGACTAACACCGTGTCCACCGATGGTGAACGGGCGCCTCCCGCTGGCCAGGGAAGGAGGTCGAGGCCGTCGAGCGGCAGTCCCAGATTAGTGAGTGACTTGCTGCTGGTGAACGCTCCCATCGTGATGTTGTAGTGGTGCAGCGTGTCATCGAGAAGGATGTGCAACCAATCAGCACTGACCGCCATGCTGCGCACCCCATTTGAGGCGAGCCAGTTAGCATCTGTCCAAGTGGCCAGCCACGAACTGGTAGAGACTGATTGTCGTGCTATGCCTGCGTCGTCCATGGCAATCATCAGCACACCGTTGGCCTCAAGCAACTGATTGACGTAGTCGCTAGGAAGGTGATTTTGAGTGTCCCATGCAGACTTCCACTGGCTGTTGGATATATCGAATCGCATCACTCCGCTGCCGTGTGTGGCAAGCAGTAGGTCACCATTCACAACGAGCATGTCGGTCACCCCGTCGGAACCAGCCGACGGATTGAGTGCATCCGTCCAGCCACCCGTTCCGTAACTGAACAGGTTGCTGGTTCTCGTACCGACCCACAATGTCCCAGAGGGATCGAGTTCCAGCGCGCCTGCTACGGAGCCACTTGGAAGAGAGGGTAGTGGAAGCATCTCAGATGAATCGGATAGTGCCCAGACCCGGAAGCTGCCATCATCTGTCGCCACAATCAAGCGATTGTTGGCAACGTCCACTACGAACGCAGTGGTGGCTACATCCTCATCGAGTTCGATAACCATGGGGTCGTTATTCGCATCAATTTGCAGCAGCGCTCCATTGGAAGCGACATACAAACGACCGTCATCTGGATGGACCGCGCTGGCGGTGACGTCGAGTGTGATAGGTGAGAAAGTGACCAACGGATCCACCGGACGAAGTGCTTCGATGACTAAATCGGTCACCTCGGCACCACCGGGCACCAGCCACGAAGCGCCTGTGTTGACGTTCGGCGCGAGCCTCGATGAATGCGGGTCAGAACCGAGGAGATCATTCTGTTGACCGAATCCCCCTAGTCCCCTCCAGTCCATGATGGTCGTTTGCGTGTCAACGAACGACAACTGGGGCTGCTCCGCCCACAGATCATTAGCGCCGTCGACACGCACTTCGAAGGAAATGTTGTCCAGCAACGCTCCCGGAGCGAGCATGTGATGCAAGTCGGCTATCGCCATCTGACCTGTAGCAGAATCGGCACCGGTCGCATCAAGCCGGATCCATCCAGTGTCGTTATGGCCACCTGAACCCCATTCTGAGACTGTGGGGGCTTGGGCTTGGGTGGGAATCATCATCGGTGTCCACGAAGAGAGTAGCATCAGCGTCACGAGCAGCAGACTACGGATGTGAATGGCGTTCTTAGAACGCCTATGCGAATATGCATCCATGACTGTGACGCTTGCTCAATTGCTTATGAACAAAGTGGGTTGTTGTACGTGATGTATCCTACGGATACCTTGCGATATTTTGGCCTTGATAACACCGTTTCGCTGTTTTTGCGAAAGGGGAACGCACATATTGGAGAGGGTAGGCCGAATGGACAGAGCGGTGACTACACCGATGAGCAAGGACGACCAACTGCGCAGAGACTCACTCGCCTACCACGCATCCCATCCGTATGGGAAGGTGCGCACGGTACCGACGAAACCACATGCCACCCAGAGAGACCTGTCGCTAGCCTATTCCCCAGGGGTAGCCTACCCGTGTCTCGAGATTGAGAAATGGCCAGAAAACGCCTACAAGTACACCGCTAAGGGAAACCTCGTCGCCGTCATCACCAACGGTACCGCCGTGCTTGGCCTAGGGGATATCGGGGCGCTAGCTAGCAAGCCGGTGATGGAGGGGAAAGGGTTGCTGTTCAAGGCGTTCGCCGACATCGATGTGTTCGACATCGAACTCGATGCAAAGGATGTTGACTCGTTCGTCGAGACAGTGAAGAGAATCGCTCCCACTTTCGGTGGAATCAATCTGGAGGATATCGCTGCTCCAGAATGCTTCGAAATCGAGCGCAGGCTGGTCGATGAATTGGACATCCCTGTGATGCATGATGACCAGCACGGAACTGCCATTATCTCAGGTGCTGCGCTGCTCAACGGACTGGAGGTGGTTGGCAAGAATATCGAGGAAATCAAGGTCGCCGTCTCGGGAGCAGGCGCATCCGCGCTCTCATGCGCTGAACACTGGCTACTGCTAGGAGTGCGTCCGGAGAACATGCTGCTGGTCGATTCGAAGGGAATCATTACTGAGGCGCGACGCGATGATGAGGGGATTAACGAATACAAGGCCCACTTCGCCAGAAACGTCGACGATGGAGACCTTGCAGAGGCGATGAAGGGCGCAGATGTGTTCCTCGGCCTGTCAGCAGGCGACATAGTGAGTCCAGACATGTTGCGCGGCATGGCGAAACAACCGCTCGTGTTCGCGCTCGCAAATCCTGATCCTGAGATTATGCCTGACATCGCCAAGTCCGCGCGGCCAGATGCCATCGTGGCGAGTGGACGTTCCGACTTCGCCAATCAGGTGAACAACGTGCTCGGATTCCCGTACATCTTCCGCGGTGCACTCGACTGTATGGCCAAAGGCATCACACCTGGAATGAAGATGGCAGCCACCAAAGCGCTGGCGGATTTGGCAAAGGAGCCTGTTCCGGACAGCGTCTCTGAGGCATATGGACTCGACATCATCCAGTTCGGTGAGGATTACATCATCCCGAAGCCATTCGACCGGCGAGTACTGGTGTGGGTAGCATCGGCTGTAGCGGAAGCGGCTGTAGCGGAGGGAATGGCTGGCATCGATAGCACTGAATTCAGCATCGAGGAATACCGTGAGGAACTGGAGTCTCGACTCGGACTCACTCACACCGTCATGCGTAGCGTGATCAACCGCGCCAAGTCAGATGTCAAGCGCATCGTCTTCCCCGAGGGAGACCATCCGTCGGTCATCCGCGCCGCTCACGTACTGATTCAAGAGGGGATTTGCAAACCGATTCTTCTCGGATATGAGGACCGGATTCAGCGTCGCAAGGAAGAGTTGGGGCTGGATTTCGAATGCGAATGCATCGACATCCTCCAGGATCCACGGCGCAAGGGGTCATACATGGAGGAGTTGGCCGAGCGGCGTGCGCGCAAGGGTGTGACATTGTATGATGCCGAGCGGTTGCTGAAGTCACGCATGTACTTCGGTGCAGCGATGGTGCAGAATGGGGATGCCGATGGCTTCGTAGGTGGGCTGAGCCGCGCCTACCCAGCAATTCTCAGACCGTGCCTCGAGGTGATTGGAACCGACCCGAATGCTCACCGGTTGGTAGGGATGTACATGATGGCCATCAAGGGGCGATTGTTGTTCATCGGCGATGCGACTGTGAACATCTATCCTGACACTCGTACGCTGGCAGAAATCGCTGTGCAAACCGCGCGGGTGGCGCGCAGATTCGGTGTGCTACCGCGAGTCGCAATGCTCTCTTTCTCCAACTTCGGCTCCAGCCGCGAGATGCGCTCAAACCGGGTCGAGGAGGCGGTATCACTCGCCCGCGAACTTGACCCGAATCTCATCATCGACGGACCGATGCAAGCGGACACCGCACTGGTTACTGACATTCAAGAGCAATTCCCATTCATGGAATTTACCGGCCCAGCGAATGTTCTGATTTGTCCGAATCTGGCTGCTGCGAACATTTCCTACAAGCTTCTCGACCATCTCGGAGATGCGGAGATGACAGGCCCGATTCTCGAGGGGACGGCAAAGCCGGTGCAGGTGCTGCAACAGGGAGATGGTGTGCGTGATGTGGTCAACATGGCTGCTATCTGCGCGCTAGATGCTCAGCGACACGCCCGCGAGACTTTGTGAGTACGCTCGTCCGCTGAATGGTGCTGATTGCTCGGCAATCATTGATACCCCGGCTGCTCAAGCGGCATTCGGTGGTCCACTGACGGATGGTGCGGGGGCTCTGAATACCGATGATGAACTCCTGTTGCAGGGGCTATTCGTCCGCATCTGGCGTCACTTGAAGGTGCAATCAGCCGACAACGAGCCACTGACTAAGGCAACGACACCTGATAATTTACGCCAACAACTCGATTTGGCGGTGTCGCGCCATGGAGTCGATGCGGACGCTCTTCTGAACTTAATCGATGTCTATCTCGAAGAAGCGGTGCGCACGGGCAATACCCGCTACATGCAGTCACTTTGGGGTCACACACTCATTCCCGGACTTGCCGGGGACATGTTGGCCTCACTGACGAATACCTCGATGCACACCTACGAGGTCTCGCCGATGGCTACCCTGATTGAACAGGAAATGGTGCAGACGATGGCGCGCATCGCTGGTTACGATGCAGGCGAAGGTGTGTTCACCAGCGGTGGGTCTAATGGCAACCTCTACGGATTGCTGTGCGCCCGCGACTGGAAACTTCCTGGAGTCCAACACGATGGTCTGTCCGGGCGCACATTAGTGGCATTCATCTCAGACGAATCTCACTATTCTGTGAAGATGGCGGCAAACGTCCTCGGCATCGGTCTCGACCACATGATTGGTATCCCATGCGACGCCGAGGGGAAGATGGACGTCACTGCTCTCTCTCAAGAGATCGACAACCAAAAGCAAGCGGGGCGAATGCCTTTCTGCGTAGTGGCCACCGCTGGCACCACCGTACGCGGTGCGTTCGACCCGCTCTCGGAAATTGCTGAGGTGTGCGCGCGTGAGCGCCTCTGGCTACACGTAGACGCTTGCTGGGGGGGTACGGCACTGCTCTCGCCAAAACATCGCTCTCTGCTCACGGGTATCGAACTCGCAGACTCGCTCTGCTGGGATCCACACAAGTTGATGGGGATGTCAATCACATGCTCAGTATTCTTGACGCGCAACGTCAACACTCTCGCTCGTGTATGCTCCCACGGCGATGGGGCGAACTATCTGTTTCATGAGGATAATGCTGAGTACGACCGCGGGCGCATCAGCCTACAGTGTGGTCGGCGTGTCGACGCGCTGAAACTCTGGCTAGCGTGGAAATCACTCGGACACTCAGGATGGCAGAAACGAGTGGATCGTTGTATGGAATTGGCAGGGGAGCTTGAAGCAAAGGTTCGCTCTAACGCACGCCTGGTACTCATGTCCGAGAGGCAGTTCACCAACGTCTGCCTGTGCTATGTACCCGCAGATTCCGATGGCATCGATCTCAACGCGCTGAATTCCAATATCCGCGACCGCATCTCCATGGAAGGGCGCTTCATGGTCACCAAAGCCGTACTCGATGGACGGGTGATTATTCGACCGGTGATTAACAATCCCGAAGTCAACGAAGCGATTCTCGACGAGTTGCTAGCGGAAATCATCCGCCACGGTGACGAGCTGAGCGAGTCATAATCAGCCGCGATGGTACGGCGAACCACGCTCAATCTCGGATACTCGGTAGAGTTGCTCGAGCAGCAACACAGCCGCCAATTCGTAGGTCAGGGTTAGTGGACCTAGTGAAAGCGTGTCATGGGTAGCAGCGACCTCACGAGTGAAGCCCTCGACTGGACCCACCGCTAGGTGAACCGTGTCGCTGCCCAACTTCCACCCCTTCCAGCGCTCACACAGCCATTCAGTAGAACCTGATTCTCCCGCCTCATCAAGCAGCAGCAATCCACCTCCGTCAGCATGGTCTAGTATACGAGTGAGATATTCATCGTGGCTGAGTTTCCCAGAATGCTGAATCATCTTGACTCCTCGTCCTGACAGACGCTCGGCGTACATCTCAATCAGAACCGCGCAACCGCGCTCACGCGCACGCCCATGTGTGTGTACCACGATGCGACCCATCGATGGTTGCAATGAGTGGATGGGCATCAGGGTTGCGCGGCTGGAGTGGAGGCGAAGCCTCAAGGCAAGTGGATATCAGAAGAGAGTGATGGGGTGGTGGCCGTTCAAGCGTAGCCGGCGTATCGTTGCCAGCGACCCACACATGCGCGGTACACGCCTCTGGCTTCAGGAACTCCAAGAGGAGTGTGAGCGTAATTTCGACAACCATGCAGAGGGACAGCGAATCGTGCGCCATATGCAGGTTGAATGGACTGAAGCGCATGCAGAGCAGGAGATCAGTGACGAGTTGCTCGAAGGACTGGACCGCAGGGCTTTCCGACTACTGCGCGCAGACGCAGAAGGTTGGTTGGGTTGGCTCGACGACGAGGAATTCTGGAGTCCTGGTTGGCGTGGTGATGACGGCGAACCGTCCGCCGAATGACGCACAGTTGGTTTCATTTCCTCCCTATGACGCCGGTGGGATGAGGAAGCGGTTTGCTCGGCTGGATAGTGCTGTTCGCAATCATCGGCGGTGTGCTGGTGTGGTACAGTAAGCACCAACCGTTTCCCGAGATATCTGGACTGCACGGACGGGTGTGGCTGCTCATCGCCGGTTTGCTGTTCATCGGCGAGCAAGCCCCGACTCAGACAACTGACCTGAGTGAGGTAGGCGCGCTGGTATCCTGCGGACTGGGCGGGGTAGGCGTACTCGCTGGTGTGCGTCACATGTCAGTAACCCAGCGCGATGTTGTGGTGGCACCGCTATCGGGTATACTGCTCTGCTTTGGCGGCATCGCGATGCTCTCATCAGGTTGGCAGCAGTTCGCTGAAGTAGAGCAGCTCGGAGCGTTCATACTCGCCACATTGCTGGTTCTCGGAGAGATTTATCTGTTCTTCCGAGGGATGATAGTCGGTACCACTGGACGTATGTGGTCCGCTGCCGGTGTGCGTCAACTTGAGCGGGGTCTTCTGCACGGACCCCCTGGGGCAATCGCATGCTTTGAACGGTCGTGGGACGCTGAGAACGAATATCTCGATGCGATGAGCCATGCGGCGCTGGTCCGCATTCATGCACATCTCGGGAATAGCGAACTCGAGCGGGCCCACCGTAATCGATTAGCGCAACTCGGTGGAGATGAGGCGGTGGATAGCACGTGGCTCAAAGCGATTGAGAAACGGCTTGGAGCACTCACACCGGTAAGCGATGAATCGGAATGAACAGGATATCAGATTCCGTAATACGGGGATAAATTGGGAATACCCCCGGGGGGTATCATGGGGAGATTCAAATAGTCTGCAAGGCGATTTAGTATTGATGATAGTCATCAAACAAAGGGTCGGAAAGTCCGGTCTGTCCTTCTGCTGGGCCCTTGTAATGGCTTGGCTTGGAGCTAACTTCATCTCGCAAATCGCTTTCATCATCAACTATGGAACCCCCTACGACGGCACAGCGATGCTGCTGCAACTGGGTGGATGGTATTGGATAATCGTGCTAGTCGAGGTGCTGTTCTGGATTATGTTCGGCACGCTCATTCTACAGAAGATTCGCTCGCGCGGTGACCAGCAACCCACCGCCAGCCCAATCTGAACACTCTTTCACTCATTTTCGCCCCTCCCTGAACTTGATAGCCTCGGGGGGTGGAGCACTCTGTACGGGGATGTGCGATGGTTCGTATCACGAAGGTTCACACCGGCGTGGGTGACAGGGGGATGACCAAGCATCTAGATGGCACTGAAGTGGCAAAAAGCGACGTGCGCCTCGAACTCGTGGGCACCATCGACGAGTTGAACTGCGTAGTCGGCGTGGTTCGCATGGAACTAGACCGATTCTCGGATGTGGCTGCCGATGGAGGACATCGAGCGACAGTATCCCGTGTCAAGAGTGGTTTACTACCTCGCTTAGCGAGGCTGCAGCAGGAGTTGTTCGACTTGGGAGCGGAATGTTCTGCTCACCCTGAGCGCATCCCTGAGGGTATGCGCTTGCTCCCGGAATCAGCGGCGGAGGAGTTGCTCACCGAGATGGATGAGTGGCTGGAGGATGTCAAGCCGCTGACCTCGTTCATTCTACCCACAGGATCTCCTCCCATAGCACAGTTACACATGGCGCGTGTAATCACCCGTAGAGCGGAGCGGTGCCTCGCTGCGTTGGTCGATGCTGAGGGGGGCGAGGCTGTCAGGCCGTTCACGCTCGCGTACGTCAATCGATTGTCGGATTGGTTCTTCGTACTCGCGCGCTGGGTATGCGCAACCATAGGGGAGGCTGAGACGCTGTGGGAGCCAATCGGTAGGCGAGTACCCGAGTAACCCGTTACGCTTCAAGCACAGCGCGGGCCGCGGCCAGCACGTTACGGGAGTTGTCGAATGTCAACTGCTCGTCTGCCTCATCCCATGAAAGCCAGAGATGGCCAGTGTGCTCGTGAGAGAGTGTTACGGAGATAACATCGGTCTCTGCGATGAACCAGTACACCTGCTTGCGCGCTTCGCTTCCCTTGCGCGTGTAGACGTACTCAGTTCGCATCTCAAATCCAGGGATGATGCGTGCGTCCTCTATGCCGGTCTCTTCGCGCAACTCCCTGAGTGCAGTCTGCTGATACGAGCCGTCTGCATCCTCATAATGACCTTTGACGAAATCCCAATGCCCTTGTGGATACTGCAACAACAGCACACAATCGTGACTCACCAGAACGAAGCCGCACGATGTCTCCATCGTAGCCCCATACCGCCCCGGTCGTTATCAGTTCCGTGATGGGCCTGTCAGCGGCGACGCTACACCTATGGATGAGGTCAAGTCAGCCGCGGCTCAATGGCACCCAACACCTTGCTCGACAGACTCGACATCGAGCGCATCATCGCCGACGGAGACCTCGATGGTCTCGTGGCCGCCGCTGTGCTGCGTATCGCCTGGCCTGAAGCCGAGGTCGTCTTGTCGCATCCAGCGGAGATAAGGAGTGGTTACCTCGACGAGATCGTAGACCGGAAGACAGCCGTTTGCGACCTCCCGTTCCATCCCGAATGCGGGTTATGGATAGATCATCACGCCACTAATCAGCCGACTGAGGGGCTCATCGAAGCGCTCGAGGCCCAAGGGGGTCACGCCCACTGGCGCGATGAGGATTCCGCGGCGCGAGTTGCCTACGACCTGTTCCGCCCTCTGTTCGACCTCTCATCTCTCGCGCCCTTGATGCGTATGGTCGACCGCATCGATGGAGGCAAAATCACCAAGGAAGAATTCCTCTCCGATGACCCTGTACTCTGGTTATCGCACACCGTCTCCGCAAGTGATGCGGAATACACGCTCGGACTCCTTGATTGGCTGGTCGAGGGGCGAGAGCTCGAGAGCATCATGGCAGAGCCGGCTGTTCAAGAGCGAGTCGAGCAAAAGCGACGGGACCGTGATGAGGTACGCGGGTTGCTTGCTGAGAATGGAGAAGTGGTCGACCGCCTGGCTGTGGTGCGACTGCAGGGAACTGGTCATCGAACCAATGGATATCTCGTAACCGCTCACTTCGGGGAAGCCTGCGATGCCTGCTTGATTATGCATGGTGATATTGACGGCCAACTAGGAGATCGCGACCGCTGGCCGCTGGCTGCCTCATTTTACACCAACTCCTTCCTCCACCCTGACGGAGGTGTGTTCGATCTCACTCAAATGGCCACCTTGTTCGATACGCATGGTGGAGGGCATGCCAACGCCTGCGGGTGTCGTATGATGCCAATCGGGGATGCAGGCGAGCTTGAGGAAAGAGGGCTCGATACTGAAGACGTGGAACGAAATCTATCCGGGTGGATGAGAGTCTGGACGAGTCGTGCTCAACGCAGCAGTTGAAGCAGATATAGGAAGCCGAGGAAGGCGTGCAGCAGCATCAGGATGATGATTACATCACTGGCGCGTCCATGTCTCTGAAGTTCGAGCGCGAACTTCTCACCAGACTCTCGTTGCTCACGAACCAACTGTCCTTTACGACGTAAGAATGCAAACATCCCAAGCCCTAGCGGCCCAAAGAATCCGTGTGGATGGTTGGGAAGAAGCGCCCAGAACAGGGTCTCACCTGCGGTCATGCCTCTGAACAGACTGACTGAGAATCCTATGACGACCACTACCACTGCTGCCCGGAACAGTTGTTCGCCCACTCGCTCATGTGCTTCGCGAGCCTGCAGACGTTCATCTCCGCGTAGTTCCAGACGCTGCTTGCGCCAACGGTGCTGGTCGTACATCAGGTAGATGACCACGAGCGCTGCCAAGGGATGCAACAGCAGGATGAACGCGTCCTGCATTGTTGCCGCCATCTATTCACTGCAGGGTGGCCGCGCACTTCAGGGTGTGGTAGCCTACTCACAGGAAGGCGCAAACGCTGGATTCTTGTATGAATGGCCGCGGGTGGATTTGGAGGGGCGCCACTGACGACCGAGGACTACTTCGCCGAATGCCTTGAAGTGGCGCTTGACCATGGTGGAGATGACCCTCGCGTTCGCAGCCGCGCGGCTAAGGATTCTGCCGCTTGGAAGCAACTGGTGTCGGAACCTGAGTGGAAAGGGCTGGTTCTCTCTGTACTGAATGTGGCAACGGAGAGCGCAAGTGCAACGATGGTCACGCCTGGGCGCCCTCTCACTCGTGGCGGACGCAGGGGGGGCATGCGCTCGCGGCGTGAACGAAAACAGACAGATGAATTAGAGTCGCCTGAGAGTCTCGTCACCTCGACGAAATCAGACGCCTATCGTCTGACTGGCCTGCTACTGCATCGACACAGACAGGGTGAGAACTGGAACACGGAATGGAACCGCAGTATCACTGAGTTGCGCAATATGTGTAGCAATAACGGAGTACATCCAATTTGGCCCCGCCTTGGACGCGAATTCGAAGAAGTCCTAGGAGAACTAGCGCTGCTCAAAGCGGTCGAATCAAAAACCGCTGCGCTGGATCTGGATTGGCTGCGTTTGGCAAGAATTAACCCCCTCAATCCAAGCGCGCTCGCTGAATTCATTTCTCCTCCCATCCCTACCAACCTGTCCGCTCGAATCGCATCACCGTTACAGGAACTGCATGATCTGCTGATGCGCAGAGCTGACCGTACGAATCCGCGTTGGCTGGCTGGCAAATTGAATGTGGTAGCTGGAAAGGAAGTTCTCCCAGAACGAACAGGGGCTACTGGTTTGATTGCTGCAATGCTCGTAGCTGCTAGTGGACAAAACGATGAGGCGATTGAGCGATTCGGCGAACTCAAAGAAGATGCTGAACTCTGTGAACTCGCTCATGACCACGTGCGCCTGCTGCGCATCCACTCAGGTGATGTGGATGTCTGGGACTCCTGTCGGAAAATGACTGGGGATGATGGTCTTGCGAGTGCCTGCCGAATAGCAGCATGGTCGACCGAACCACCTGCAGACATCGATCTCAGCGTAGAAGATATCGAAAATGGGCTCGCAGAACTGATGTCTGCTGATTGTAGACAAATGGAAATGGTTGGGTTGCGCTGGCGGCTGGTGCGGGCTCATTGCGATACTGGAAACTTCTCCCTAGCCATGGTGGAGATGGATGAGTTGGACATCGTTGAAATGACGCATGTGAACATCTGTCTCGGTCTGCTGGAATTCGATGAGTCGGGCACACTGCTCGGACGGCTAAACGATTCCATGGACAGCCTATCTACAGACTCCTTACTGACGATTATCCAACACCAAGACTCTCCCGATAACCTGACTCTGACAGCAAGCGAGCGATTGCGCACTGTCGACGAATCTCTCTGGTTGAATGAAAGCGATGAACTTCTGAGACTGTTCGTCTCCTGCGCTGCTATCGAACCTCTTGCAACCCTGCTGTCAATGATTGATTGTTCAGAGCAGAATCATTCGCTACTCGTGCTGCTGATACATCAACTGCTTCCGGCCAATGCTCCTGCTGACGTTCTCAAGTGGCTGGAAAACGCACGTACGGACGCGCAGCATGCGAATGACATCGAAGCGCAGCATCCGTTGCTGTCTGAATTATCCCGCTCGCTTATCTTGCAACTCGATGGTTCACACGTCGAGTCGACAGCGGTGTTTGAGCGATTGGACAAGAAGGGATTGAAGGCCTACAAACAATGTCGCTACGCGCTCAGTAAAGGAGGACGCGGGCATATCGGACTGAAAGAGTTCAGCGACCTGTCCGACAGCATTCATGAAGCAAATCTTGACTCTCTCGAGAAAGACTTGTTCGAAGTCGTTCTTGCAGAACTACGGCTCGGATGGGCGATTCATGAACGTGAGTCGCATGACTCCGAGAGGGAACGCCAAGCAGAATTGGAAATCGATGACATGATTCGCAATGATGGACGCCACAAACTGCTGGGCCAAGTCCAGCGTATGGTGCTTGAACATGGACTGGCCAGCCACGCTTTGGTCGAATGGAATGAACTGCATTCATCGAATTCGTTCTGGACGGAGCTCGCCATAGCAAACGTGTACGAACAAGGAGGTGAGCGGGAGTTAGCGGCGCGTTCGTTCGGAAAAGCGGCAGTTGCAGCGAGCGCCGTCACCCTTCCGGAAAATTTTGATTCGGATCATCTACAACTACGTTCATCCCTCCAAAAGGGAGCGCTGACGAACTATGCTCACGCCTCCTGTTGGGCAGAAGCAGTGCGCATTCTGGAGAGCATCGACAAACATGTGGTGAACATCAAGCGCGTCTTCGACCTGTACCTGAGAGTAAGTGAAGCAGCGGACAAGAAGAAACTCGAACGGGCGACAGAGATGGTCATGGATTATGCACACAACGAAGTGCGCGACGACGCGGGTGATATCGATGAGAAACTGCTACTCGAGGAACTACACCAGTTGCTCTCTTATCCAAGTGAACTGAAACTTCCTGAAGATCCATTCCGCGGCCGCATCCTGGTGGCAATCAACACTATTCGTAGCGGTCATCAACGCTCTCAGGCTGGAAGCGAAACCAAATTTCGCAGGGCTCTTCAGGAACGAGACGTACCATCGGTTGGTGAATTGGCGCGCCAAGCAGCAGACGAGCAAGGAGTTGAGAATGGGCTGCTTGTTTACGAGCGCGCGATGAACAGCGGTAGATTCTCGGACACTCACACGAGGCAACTCACTGACATGATGAAAGGATTGTTTTCTCGGCACGACTCCGATATACCCATCCGACGCAGGATGCATCTGTCACGCCTGAAATTGAAGGCGCTGGTGCTGATGGATACCAACCTGCTCATCGACGCCCTGCGCGACCGATTACTCCAGCAGGCGCATACCGTTGGAAATCCACCTTCTGTAGAGTCTCGGCTAGCCTTCCACCGCACACTGATCTATCGTATGCAGCAGGGGAGAATCGATCTAACAGTGCCAGCGGCGGCGCGTAATGAGTTGAGGAGCTTCATTGGCAATGAGACTCGAACGAGGGCACTGTTGGGACGGAAGGTATCCGAATCACGCTGGGAGAAGATGGTCGAAGCAGGGGATATCAAACATATGGCGGAACAAATCATCACCGAGTACAGCAACTGGCATGCTCCAGATGAAAAACAGTTCAACGAAAAGTTGCAGGACCGCCGTGGCGAATTGCTCAAATTCATGTCCACCAGTTTGTCGAACGTCTACTTGGGCATCGATGAGGACAAGCGAATTCGTGGTTTCGACAGTAAGCGAACCGAGATAGATGGCATCGAAATATATCCTGAGTGTGGCGATTTGGACATCATGCTGCTAGCTGCCGAACTGGTGGAGCGAGCGGACCCAGTGCACGGCTCTGTATTGGTTGCCAGTCGTGATTCTGACTTCTGTATACCCGGTCGCGCGCTGCAAGAGAGATTCGGTTTCGGCATCGTGAACAATGCTCAAACACTCTCTAGATGGGTGAATTGATTGAACGTATCTAGTAGTCACAATCAACAATACAGTTCAGTCACCCTTTGTATGAGACTACGGTGGACCGAACTCAGTTACGGGTCTGGTGCTTGCGTTGTTTGCGGCTTCGGCCGCGGCCTGAACGCCGGCCATTACGTCCACTATTGGATTTGTTATTGCGCGGCGGGCGCCGACCGCGGCCC
>CAXEUS010000130.1:0-2213 GCA_963999385.1 uncultured Candidatus Poseidoniales archaeon
CGTCTCTTTGGGTGATGCTGGCCTTGGTTGGTGGGTCTTTGTTGGCCTCGGTATTCTCACCGCCGTCGCGTTCAATTTTGCCGCGATTGGAACCACTCACTCTGAAGGGGAGGAGTGAGTTATGGCGGTGCTAAATATCGCCTTCGTCGGCAGTCAAGAGACCGCACGATCTCTAGCCAAGTTGAACGACACTCGGGACCTAGAGTCCTATGTTCACAAGGTCATCGTCGGCAACGAGACGAAGGTGCTCTCACTGCTTCGACCACTGCGCCATCCGGAGAGGTTGCCCCCTCTCCTTTCAGTTCTCAATGTGGCTCGTTGTGGTGTCATTGAAGTCGCCAAGATTGACGCAGCGCTCGGCGAGGTCTTGGTCGCATTCGGCTCTGCGGGCATCGAACACGGCCACCTCATCATCTCTCCCGAGGAGGGCGGCTGGGTCGACCCGGAGCAGGTACGGGTCATCCAAGAGCAGGCCGGATTGGGTGGTTGGACGCTGCACGAACAATCCCCGAGCGAACACGAGTTGAGAGACTCACTCTTCGAACTTCTCGACACTCTGCCAAGCGCCGTCGATGAGCCTCTTGTGATTCCAGTCGACCAACACTTCAACGTCAAGGGAGTCGGCATGGTCGCCATAGGATACGTCCAATCCGGCAGAGTCGACAAACATCAGGATTTGCTGGTAATTCCCACCTCCGACAAGGGGGTCGTCCGCTCACTCCAGGTAATGGATGACGATGTCGACACAGCCTTCTCCGGTGACCGGGTCGGTGTCGCCTTCCGAAATTTGAGGGAGGGTGCTCTCGGAGGTGGTACGCTGCTTGTCTCACCAGATGCTGACGGAGCTGGTTGTGCCGATACGCTAACTCGTCACGAAGCGAGCAGAATCACTATTCACAACGCCCCATTCCAAAATCGCTTTCTCGAGGTAGGGGACATCCTGCATGGCTCGGTCGACCTACAATTCGTGGTCGGCAGAATCGAAAAGATAGACGATGACATTCTGGATATCCGTTGGGACCAGCCCCTTTGGATTCGCAGAGATGGTGGAGCGCCCCTCATTCTCGCTCAACTAGACTCGCCGATGCGGATTCTCGGAAACGCGACCGAGTGCAATCCGCTCTGAGTTCAACTGTTCTGAGGGTTCAGTTCGTGGCCTGTGGTGCTGTCGACTCCATCGGGGATATCCCCCTCTTCGCTGTCGCCGGTCGATAGGGTCCCCGTAGGCTCAAACATCAGGATCGCTGCCCCGGGTGAGGATGGTCTGTGGGGAACTCCCTTGGGAACCACGTAGGTGTCACCCTTGCGTAGTTTCACGATACGCTCCTCGCCATCGTCACCGCGCATAGCGATGTTGAACTCCCCCTCCAGCACCAGAAAGAACTCGTCAGTGTCTTCGTGTGCATGCCACACATGCTCACCCTTGACATGAGCGATACGGACGTCGTAGTCGTTCATCTGCGCGATGATGTGTGGGCTCCACAGCGTTTCGAATGAGGACAGTGCCTCTGAGATATTGACCGGTCTCTGCTCCATTACCCGGAAGGAGTCTAGGTTGCTGTATCAATCTGGCGTTTAGCACAATCACCCAAACAATCCGCTCGCGTGGGCGCGTGCGGGAGTTTGAAGGCGTGTGGCACACTCGACACTGTAGGGAATGCTATGTCTCAACCATTCGAACCACGAATCGGACGCACCTGCATGCTGGTGCTGATGATGATTCTGGGCTCTCTCTCTGCAGGAGTTCCGAGCGCTACCGCAGTCACAGGAAATGAAGCGATATATTCCTATTTCAGCCAAGTTTCAACTTTCAACTGGCGTCCATACTTCTATGCTTCCAATATGGGCAACGGTGCCAATTACACTGTTGATTGGGAGATTCAGAAGAACAACCAGACCTTCAGCAGTGGTTCTCAGCATTATCCGAATTCCACATCCAACTCCCAACAATACTTCATGTGGGGCACAGGGGGATGGAACAATGTCACCTCAGGTTACTACTGTCTGAACTCGACTATGTTTGAGTCTGGGGGTTCTATTGCCCTAGCCAGTCACACCCAGTGTGCGACTGTGAGCAACTCAAGTGGCTTGACTGGCAATGAAGCGATATATTCCTATTTCAGCCAAGTTTCAACTTTCAACTGGCGTCCATACTTCTATGCTTCCAATATGGGCAACGGTGCCAATTACACTGTTGATTGGGAGATTCAGAA
>CAXEUS010000131.1:0-2317 GCA_963999385.1 uncultured Candidatus Poseidoniales archaeon
CCCGCCTCTACCACAGTCCTGACACTCAGGCCAATTTCAGCAACTATGACGAAATCACTAGGTTCGGGTCGTTCGGCGGCGGCGGCAGTACCGGAATCCGGGCAATCGAATGGTCCCCTGATGGAATGAAAATGGGCATTGGCCAGATGCGCGGACGCGCCACGGTGTACATGTCGCCAGAGACCTTCCATCAGTTGAGGGGAGACGTTACCGGCGAAGTGATGAAAGAAAGTTGGCAAGAGAATTGGCCGAGTACCGACGGTCGTCCAATCGGCCACAATAATATGAGCACCACACTGATGTCAAACACATTGTGCAGCGACGGAGGAATCATCGGATCCATTTCACATGGGGTTCCACACCATATCGCCACTCCAGCCGCAAACTGGTCGACGAGCGGACTCATGAACTGCACACAGACGAATTCAGAACTTCTCGAGGTGCCAATCGGTCGTATGCCAGCATCACTGTTCGTCAAGTCCGGCGGCGTCGCCGAATCATGCCTGAGTGCCATCGGAGGCCTGTCAATGGCGCAACTGCGCTGGATATTCTCGGGCGCCTCGCTCTCGACACTGACTCAGTCAGGGGAAATGCCTGCGATTGATGTGATGTCGGTGGTTCCAAATCTTGACAATGATGGCGTCAAGGAATGGGGTGATCTCCATCCTTCGTGTAATCAGGAGCCGTTGCACGTAGCAGGAACATGGGACAATCACTCCGTGCCGACGATGATGGAACGTTTGTTCACCTGTAGCGACTGTCAGTTCCCGGATGGATTCTTCGTTGGTAATACTGGCCGTTACAGGTTTGAAGAAGAATTTCGTAGCCAACTGGTGTACTTCGTCAGCCAACAGGATGACCTGCTCGGAGTCACCGAGATGCGCGTGGCGCTAGGCTCTCCTGACCTGTATCACGTACCAATCGTCGATAATTGGACTCACGGTGCGTCGGAGGCACTCATGAGCGGCGAACAGGCGATACAACCCTCTGTATCAGCCAGCGAGAACGGAACGTGGCCCGTGCAGGACGATCATTACCTGATAATCGAATCATCAGAACTCCAAGAACGAATCCACCTGTTGGATTGGATGCTCAACGACACGGCGCAGAACGAGTGGGACGTGAGATTCGTGAAGTTCAGCGTGTATGCACGGGTCATGGCGTTGGCACGCATAGGAATTGATGCAAGGCACCTGCTGCCCGACGATGACTATGATGGTGTATGGAATGGTGAAGACGACTGCCCCGAAACACTCCCGGGTTGGGTGGCAGATGAACGCGGCTGCGCTCAGTACCAACTAGACGACGATGGTGACGGTATTCCGAACTCGGATGATGATTGTATCACAGTGTGGGGTAACAGCACGACACCCACTGTCGGATGCCCCGACGCGGATGGTGATGGCTACGCCGATACCAATGATGAATTCCCATACGAACCGACTCAGTGGGCAGATACTGACGGAGACGGATACGGAAACAACCAGAGCGTGCTTGCCTGGGAGCCCGATTCCTGTCCAACCAGCAACGGGTCCTCCTACAACGACCGTTTCGGATGTCCAGATACTGATGGTGATGGGTGGTCGGACGAGGATAGCGGCTGGCTAATCGAAGATGGTGCGGACGAGTTCCCTCTCGATCCGAGACAGTGGGTCGACACAGATGGAGACGCGCTCGGTGATAATCATAGTTACACCCTCGACGATGATGGTCTGCTCAGGGTCGATGAGCAAGGTGATGCCTGGCCCGATGATCCGTTGATGTGGTCTGATACCGATGGTGACGGATTCGCAGACCAGCAGGCCGGAACCCTACCTGATTCATGCCCACTGCAAGCCGGCACATCCACTGAGTTAGGGCGCTTGGGCTGCCCCGATGCAGATGGTGATGGCTATGCGGACATCAATGACGACTTCCCCAATGATTGGACCCAATGGGAGGACGACGATGGCGACGGTTACGGCGATCGTTGGGATGGAAACAACCCCGATGAGTGCGTAGAAACACCTCTCCATGAGATTGACGATGTGAACGAAAATGGGTGCGGCCCATCCGAACGGGACAGCGATTTCGATGGTATCAACGACGCTAACGACAACTGCCCAGACACACCTACTGCCGAGGTGGCGATGGTCGACTGGTACGGATGCTCCAACAGTCAACTTGACGACGATGGCGATGGCGTCAACAACCCGGATGACGCATTCCCTGACGACCCCACACAGTCGAGTGACTTGGATGGAGATGGAATGGGTGACAACCCGTCGGGTACGAACGGTGATGACTGCAAGGACAGAGCAGGCAGTTCGACTGGCGA
>CAXEUS010000132.1:0-8026 GCA_963999385.1 uncultured Candidatus Poseidoniales archaeon
ACGCGAACTGCTCAGATGTCGAAGATTACCTGCGCCATCCATCCCGGACCCTCGAATGAGGGGATGTCAGGGGGTGCGCCGGGAACCTCAACTCCTGCTGGCACCTCTTGGAATATCAGTTCGTGGCGGGTGACTGCCTTGATCTCGACCTCCCGCTCGACCGATTCAGCATCGACGAACGAGACTTGAGCCTGAATGCCGGTGTCGGTCAGCATCGCGCTCAGGGCGACCAACCAACGGTTCTCCACCTCTGCATGATAGAGAACCTCCTCAAGCCAGTGCACCAGCATCAGGTCAGACGATGTGCCTTCGTCGACAACCGCCTGCCAAACTCCCTCTTCTACCTTCAAGTTGGGAAGAGAGTCAGCTCCCGCCTCCGAGAGGAGAATCGATTGCATACCGAGAGTGCTCTCCTCGATGAGCCTGTCCGCTGAAGTGGCGTAAGCGCGCAAGCCGATGTCGGCAGTAGTGGGCAGAATCCACCATGACATCGGCGTCACCGGTCTGAAATCTGTAGCTGCCAGGCGAGTTCATCCAACCTAGTCGAGAGCCTGCGTCTGTCAAGCACCTCTTCAGACGGGCCAGCAGCGAGAACGCATTCGCAGGCGGCGTTGGCGAGTCTGGCCGCATCCTCAAGCGACCTGCCGCTGCCGAGTGCGGCGGCCAATCCTGTGGCGGCAGCGTCGTGCAGTCCAATCTGTTGCATCGGAACATCGAGCATGCATGGAAGGTTGAGAGTTTGTCCATCTTTCCGGTAAAGTGTGACTCCGGTCTGTCCACCGAGAACCAGCATACCGTCCCACGAATGCTCCTGAATGAAGTGGGCTGCGGTCTCCTCGACGGTATCGAAGTTACCTCGACGCTGGAGTAGTTCCAGCCCCCGCTTCTCGAACAGGGTAATCGTCGCGCCATGAGTCCGGTGCAGTCCGGTGAGTTTTGGATCGCAGATGACAGGGACATCATTCTCTTTGGCAAGTCCGATGAAATCGGGCGCGTTCTCATCGCTGACCATTCCCTTGCCGTAATCACTGAGCACCAGTGCAGCACTTCCCGGAATCGCCGCCTTCACAGCTTCAGCCATACGCTGGACCGTCTCGATCGGCACTGACTCCTGTGGCTCTTCATCGAACTGCATCAGCAATTGCTCACGCTCGATGAGGCTCTCCCTGCTTCCGAAAATGCGTGTCTTGACCACCGTCTGCATGTGCGCAGCCACGCGGATGTCCGACGTATCCACACCTTCCTCCTGCAGCAATTGTGCAAGAAGATGACCTACCCCATCACCTCCAAGGATGGAGAAGAATCTGGTCCTGAGACCAAGGGAGAGCAACCCGCGGGCGATATGGGCGGCTGCCCCTGCACTCTCAGAGCGACGAATCACCTTCACTACGGGAACTGGAGCGATGGACATCAGGTGGTTGGCCCATCCGTGGAAATAGCGATCGAGGATGACGTCTCCAACCAATGTCACTGGCTTATCGGAAGGAGCATCGAGCAGTTGACGCAACGAACGGAGAACATCAATCTCCGCTTGGACGATGTCGTCATCTTCGGGCAGAGGAAACCCTCCTTGACGATGCGGGCGAGTCGTCCCCCGCTCATCAATGCGCCGCATGCGAATTTCTGTGCATTAGCACTCAGGAATGCTGCGCAATCCAGTCAGCCTGAACTTCTCCGGCCATCTGTGCCTCGATACCTAGAGATACGGCCAGCGCGTTGAGCATCGCCTGTTCATCATCGGTGATGATGTTGTCCAGCCACGCCACCTCTAGTACGTCGAGAAACACCGTGATGTGATACTCACTGGCTTTGTCACGCTCGGATTCGACCTCCTTGTGGATGCGTTCGACGACATCCGGTTCGAGTCCAAGATACAGAGATACCTCATCGAGCATGCTGTCCTCATCCTCGGTGAGTTTGCCATCCCTCCAGGCGCGGTGAAGGATGCGTGCGTAGAGAGATTCACCGTCTTGATCATCTCCCATTTCCTCAACTTCCCCCTCAGGGGGGCCATCCGGAAGGAATCTGCCTGCTACATCGATGCATGAGAGTACGTTGAGCAGCGGCAGTTCGTGTCCAGTCAGGTCAGAAATGGGCTTCTCCTCCCCCTCGACCAGAACCTCGCGGACGAGAACACTAGCCCTCACCTGCTCTGCAGCGGCCTTGCCCGATGTGGTCAGCCCATAGACGCGGCAACGTTGTCGTGCACCGGGGACATGACGTGTTTCCTGATCGATGTATCCTTGCTCAAGCAGGCGTTTGAGAGTGCGCGGGAGATGCTTGCGGGCGATGCCGACCTCCTTGCTGATGCCCGCTTGGGTCAATTCGGGTCGACCCTCCCACTCCGAAGGAGAGAGCGGATGGTCCCACAGGTGGAACAAGACCCGTTGCTCAACGGTGAACTCGGCTAGTCTCCCCGGTGCCGGCATGGTTCGAACCCGTATTCCCGTGTACCTGTTGGCTCTTATGACTGATGATTCGGTGACAAGGCGGCGATGCTATACGGAGGGCGCAGGCACGGCCGCCAACGGTGAGCAGTTGAGCGATGATGCTGGTGACATGGTGGATACCGGTCCTGAAGCCGCTGGGCACGACAGATTCCTCATCGATGGTCCAGCAGCACAGCGCTTCTGGGATAAGTCAGCGTTAGGGGTGCCGCAATCTGGTAACCGCTTGCTCCTCAGTGCGGCAGAAGTCCTGTTCTGCAACCGACAGCGTAACCTCGCACTACCTGAAGGATGGGAGAGTGTTCGGTTGGAACAGGAGGGGATCTCTGGTCTACTTCACGAGGCAGCGGCGCTGGAGGCGGTACGCACACCAGGGGAACTAGTGGTGCTGACGCAGAATCTGGCGAAGTTGAATCTGCCCGAGGCAGCATCTGAGTCATCTTGGGCGCTGCGCTGGCCGAGAATTGGCCGGGTGACTGATGGGCCACCGGATGGTGAATTGCGCTGGGTGAAGGCGTCCGAGGCAATTGATTGGCGGGAACTTCACGAATGGGCCAGAGCGACTACTGCAGCAGACCGGATAGCAGAGGTGCTAATCGTCGACGATGATCTAGATGTCACCACATACCGGCTCAGTTCGTGCAATCCTACCGGTGAAGTCAACCATACGGAATCTGATGCTGGTGATGAGAATCCATTCTCAGTCCTGCTCGAGGATGTTATTGCGCGCGGATTGCTGCCCCGGTCCGGATTCAAGTATGGGACACGCTGGAGGCTATACGACCGCCCCTTAGGAGAGGCCCACGCCCCCTACCTGCTGCAACATGAGGACGAGGCCCCTTCAGACTGGGCTCAGATATGTCTCTCAGCACGCATGGCTACCGGGGTGAACAAGACCTGGCTGTGCGGGTTCGAGCAGGGTGGAAACTGGCGTTACCTCGCCGTGACTCGTCCACCACCCGATGCTCGATGGAGTGGCGTGCGTCGTTAACCCCTCAAAGAATCAAAACTACGCGCTCAAAGTTCATCATCGATATCTTGTATCGCGTTCGGGTCGCTGAATCGCTGATTTTGCAGCGGAAGGCCACCCGGGCGTTTGGGTCCAGAACGACCAGACAGGTTCGGCATCGCTGCAGATTCTCCACCCCCGATGGTGGTAACTCCAGTAGTGGCCACAATTTCGCTAGGAATCGTTCCTGCAGCCTCAGGGGGGGCTCCTTGGAGAGCAGTGGCGATTGAGAAATCTCCCGTGTCACGTTGCTTCTTCTTACCCCTGCCCCAACGTCTCTTGGATTTCTTCTGCTTGTTAGTACTCGCTTTAGTGATGCTGAGCAGGAATGAGAACGCCAGCATACCTGCTGCGATCATTATCAGATTGCTCGGCTCCGATAGCAGTCTCACCAACTCCCCACCGCCCTCGAATCCCTCGGCAATCAGAGTGACTGTGAACGACTGTTCCAGCCCGTCGGCATCGCGCAGCACAACCTCACCCTTGGCAACCATCCCCGGCATCAGTAAGCCGTTGGGGTCGATTGACAATTCGATTTCTGATCCGTCGGACAATACCTGTGTGCCGGCGGGCGCGCTCGCTATGCGCGACAGAGGCCCCTCGACGCGGATGTCGAAATTACCAGACCCGTCGCCCTTGAAATTTAGCGGAATGGTGACGGTGGAAAGCGACTCGACGGGGATGTCGTACTCGAACTCCTCCATCTGCAGCAACGCACCGATGACAAACCAGGGAATATCCAACTGGATTACTGGCCCCTCTGGTGCACAGGTGGCGTTACCAACCAAGCGACCTGCTGTTCCTGCTATTCCTTCTCCTTGCCAGTTAATCTCGTAGTTGGCACTCGGCTTGTCGAAGGAAAGCGTGTCTCCTGTACCATCGAATGTCACTTGACGCCCATCGCTTGACACCAGCGTCAATTCGGGTGAGCAAGAGGAAGAACCTGCCAGACTCCAGTCCACCGGGATACCTTCACCGGGAAGCAATTGAATCGGCTGGTGTGGAGGCAACACGTCGAATCCAGGGGTTGCGAATGAGCTGAAGTTGATTACCAACTGATTGGGCTCTACGTCGACGACCTCAGCGGTCCACGACACCTTGCGTCCACGATGGTCGAACACTGGTCGCCCCTCAGCACCGAACTTGTCACCCTCTAGGAAAAGGTCCCCCTGCACGCCTTGATCGTCTCCATTGAGCATCCCATCATCCCCATCAGCCTCGAGTACGTAGAGCCACGGCATATTCGGGTCGGTGTTCACGAGATTCTGGTCGATGTCACCTACGGACTTGTCCTGCACCGTCACTAGTAATCCAGCACCGGGAAGTTTCGAGTCGAATCCGCTGTCAGCACGATAACTCATCAGAACTCGCTCATCGGGGGCGAGCGCTATCGATAGACCAATTCCACGATTGGAGAGTGGCTTCAGGATGTACGACTGTGATGATGTGCCCATGACTACCTCGGTGATTCGGTCGGCGCCAATCAGATCCATTGAGGCAAGCGTAGGAAGTGCGGGCGTGCGCCCATCCGCATTCCAGTTCCCGCTCGCCATGATGTCCCAATCCCCGACACCATTCCAGTCTTCTCCGGTCCCCAAACCATGGACATCGTAGAGATCGATGGCTCCCATCTGGTGCAGCATCTCGTGCATGATGGTGCCCAAACCAGAATCGAACGAGGCGATTGTGTAGTGGTCGAAGCGCATATCACCCACGACAACTGGAACTGGAAGAGATCCGAAATGGCTCCAGATTGTCCCACTGCCCCCAGAATCTTCCTGCGCGTTGGCAGTGTGCAGCAGCAGTATTCGGTCAACCCAGCTGTCTCCATTGAGGTCGTATGGTGAGAGGTCCACTCCACTCAGAGAATTCCTCAGGACATCCGCTGCCAGACCAGCCGGTCCATCCGACCCCTGTTCCCCCATGTCCCGTTCACCATCAGAGTCAGCACCCCAATGCTGAACGTTCTTGGAAGCGTGATATACAGCCGGCAGCACGTCGACTGTGAGGCTGGACTGCTCCCCACTTAACTGGGAAATGAAATCATCACCACCGCTAGCTCCGGTGAGAATCGTATTGGCGCGTTCGACATTGCGTGTCGGACTCTCGGGAGCGGATGGGAAATCAATCACAATAACCAGCCAGCGTTCGTTAGACTGTAACTGCACGAGGTCTGCATCGTCGACGATTACTCCAACATGCTCCTCGAGTACATCCCAGACCGGTCCAAGGCGGGACGGGTCCTGTGCTGCCCACCATCCACCTGTGAGGATGAGCAGTGCCATGGGCACTGCGTAGCGCGCTCGCATGAGAAACCCGTTCCTAGGGTCCGTCTTGAATGATAGCCCGCTACGGGCGGCTACTCAGCGTGTCTGATAGCGAAATCCAACCCTTCGGGGACAAAACCAGTACCAGCCAGCAGTACCTCGTTTGGGGCTAGCGATTCACCCCACGGCAGTGCACCAGAACCGGGTGCGAACACAAGTGTGGGGGAGATTGTACCTAAATTGGCATCGGAGAGGGTCGCTATCTGCGCCCGCCGCATTGCGGAAGGAGACCATGCGCGCCGTGCGCGGGAGAGGTCCACACAGTCTGCGAACTTACCCATATCCGCATCCATTACTGAACCTGAACGCGGACCAGACAACCGATCAAGTCCAGTCAGATTGATGCTGCGGCGGTCGAGTGCACGCTTCAAGCGGAAGGGGAGCGGGGTGCCATCACATCCAGTGATACAGATATCAGTCCACCCTTCGCGTACGGCCCGCTCAAGCACCCCTTCTTGCTGCGCGAACGAAAGGCAGAGTGCTGATGTCGCCAGTAGCCCAACGGTGTCCGGAATTTGCTCCGCCTGTGGTTGAGGGCATGCGCCGGCGCAGCCGCAGCAAACTAGTCCTACCCGATGAATTCCACCCTCTGCATCGAGTACTGAAGTCGGGGACCTTCCGCGGCCACTTTGAGGCACGGGTAGCCGACCAGCGACCCATTCTGAACCGCACACGAGGAGCAGCGCAGTGGGCAGGAACAGACCGGAGAACACTGCAGGAGTGACCACCCACAAGAATACCACAGCGACAAAGTGGATTCGGATGCGCATTATGTCGAGAGGGTCACCCGTGACCAGACCGAGCATACGTGCAAGGGCAAGAGCCAGTACCGTGAGTACGGCTAGCAGCAGTAGCCAGCTCATCGCCAAGGACATTTGGAACAGAGCCACGACGTCGTAGTGTGAACCGACACCTTCGATCGTTGATGCACCCTCTGCCGCGGAGATTATCCGCGCAAGCCCCCAGCCCCAGATCAGAATGATGATTCCGATGGATGAGATTCCTCCTATCGCAATGTAACTCGCCAGCCAGGTTCGCTCTGAGGGAAGCAGACCGGGGTGAGCGAACCGCCACGCCTGCCAGCCGAGCACAGGCAGTGACGAGAGCAGAGCGAGCAGACCAACCGCCGTCCAGCGAGTGTCCAACCAATCATACGGGCTGTAGAGCGTGAGTGTCGTTGCCCCCTCTGCTAGCGGGAGCGTCTTCAGCCAGACCGCTAGCAGGTCATCCACCACCGTCGCCCACAGCACCGCCATCAACACGACGTAGACCAGCGCGAAACGCAATCGACCGACTGCTTCGTTAGCGTGCTCGACTACGGGAAGGGCACGGTCACGCGGTGCAAGCGTTCGCTCCATGACCTCTCCACTATGCATCGTCTCATGGCTTTGGCGCTGGTGATGTCTGCTGTCAGGCAATCTCTGGCTCGGCCGGCTGCTGTTGTGTTGCTCTAGCAGTGCGATAGACGCCGTAAGCAGCCCAGAAGCCGACGAATATGGCGGGTCCAGTCATGTAAGTGGGCTCGTCGTTTGACATCCAATATAGGGCAAGCAGGAAGAACAGGGCTGCGGTCATCCCTCTCCTGAGACCTTGAGGGTAGGCGAGTTCATTGGGAAGCCACGGTGGTCCTTCGCCACGCTTGCGTTCCAGAATCTCCCGCTGGAAAACCGCTCCGACGATGAGTGCACACAGAGAGGTCCAGTAGAGCGTGTTGCCGGTACTGAACACACCATCGGCAAGCTCCGCCTGCCGCTCTCGCTCCAACTGTTCAGGGTCCACTTCACTGACGAACAGGCTGTCGTAATCCCCCACGCTAATCACTCTGGTAGACAGACCCTCCTCGGGCTGAGCGTCGGTCGCTCCGGGTTCGTTAACGACGAATGAAAGCAGGTTCCAGTGGTCACTGTCGTCATTCGCTCCACCGCCATCGACTGAGTTGCCTGCTAACCAGAAGGTCACACCCCCCTCATCAGCTGCCGGTGCTGTCCAGGTGATGACCCATTCAGCCGGGCTTGCTGCACTGGAGTGTGAGATATTGGCGCTGGTGCTGGTGGCACTGGAAGGCTCACCGCTGCCATCGGCAGGGCGTATGTCGATGTCGTCGGACCAGGAGAAGGGGCCCACGCCACCGGAGGAGAGCAGGAAGCCGCCACCTGTGTTCGAGGAGTGCTGGATCGTGATGGTGAACTCGTATGCCGTATCGGCATCGTAGGAGTGTGGTACCCCTGAAATCGAGACGACAA
>CAXEUS010000133.1:0-1891 GCA_963999385.1 uncultured Candidatus Poseidoniales archaeon
ATCGATTGTGACCAGCACCTCGTCGAGGATGGAATCCATGTGGCGATTCCGTGGCATTGGGTGCGCGCGGTGTCGGAAGTTGTGCTTCTGCGCTGGTTTCCGCCAACACCGATACCGGCATCTCCCATGAACCATTGATGAGGAGGCGGCCCCTCCCACGTAACGAACTGGAGGAGTGTGGATGCTGGAGTTGCATGTTCTAGGGACTTCGTCAGCGAGATTCGCACATGGGAGAGCCGTGTCCGGTTCTGTCGTCAACACCCCTGGGGGGACGTTGTTGGTAGATTGTGGAGAGGGTATGCAGCAACGACTCATAGATCACAATCGGGAACTCAAGTCATCTGGTCTCCAAAGTCGCACACGTATGGCAAAAATGCGCGCCATATTGCTCACACACGGCCATCTTGACCACTGTTGGGGTCTGCTACCGATGCTGCAGACGATGGCGCTCGATGGTCGCAAGGAACCGCTGCTCGTGATGGGGCCGACATCATCTGAGGCGTTGGAGTGGGTGCGTTCCAATCCGGGAATCGTACCCGACGAAGCGAGTGGTGTATCGTCCACGGACCTAGCGATTCTGTTCCAGCAGTGGCAGGCGTTGGGGAGTAAGGACGAGTCTTTCGGGTTCGAGGTTGACTGGCATCTGTTCACACTTGACGATGAGATGCCGTTCGCCGCCCCGGTCCAGCCGATTGAGGAGGTCAATCTGACTGTCGTGCCGACTCAGCATGGGATTCCCGCCTGCGGCTGGCAGGTAACGCAGCCCACTCGCGAAGGACGATTCGACCGCGAGCGAGCCGATGTTTTAGGCCTGAAACGGGGCTACATCAGCCGGTTAGCGCGTGGTGAAGATATCACACATGACGGGAAGAATTTGGCGGCTGTAGACTTTCGCGGACCACCACGGCCACCGCGTTCTCTACTGGTGAGCGGCGACACGCTCGGTGGCGTCCCATCGTTCGGAGCTTTGGAAATCGCTCCTGACGTGCTGCTCCACGAGGCGACGTTTACCAGTGAACTTCAGGAGAAAGCAACTCTCTATCATCACTCGACCGCCGCAGATGCTGCCAATCATGCCAGCGCCTGTGGCGCGCACGTGCTGGCACTCACACACTACAGTTCACGTATCGATGATACCAGTGAACTAATCGACGATGCTTCAGACGCTTTGTCGAGCCCCGCGGTCGTACATGCATGCAGTGACGGTGAACTGTTTCTAATCGGAGGCGATGACACTCTCCCAGAGGTGGAGGTGTTCTCTGCTGCAGGAGGATGGAAGCCGACTAGAATCACTTGAATCGCGCTCTTAACCCCAATTCCATGCGTTTCAGGCGCCATTCAGCAACATGCACCCGTAGGGTGAACAATTGAAGAGGGGAGCAACCACCCCACCGAAACGATGCTCCGCTCACGCGCGCTGCTCGTCCTACTCGTTCTGCTCATCTCTAGCACAGCACCGGCCTTATTCCAGGTCGGTCAACACACGACCGATGACCTAGGGCTCACCTCTGCCGACCACGACGCTGCCGGGCGCGTTATCTCCTGTCAGCAGGTCGACATTGCGGCTCTGCCACCATCGGTGACAATGTTGAATCAGACTTGCATGTCAATCGATCTGGGAGAGCTTACCCCTGGAACTGTAGTCGCATTCGACTTAGACGTCTACCCCACGCCAATCGATTTTCTTGTATTCAAGGGTGGATCTCTGCCAGCCTACCTGAATGAGCAATCATACCGGATGCCCGGATTCTGGGAGCAGAACACGTCGTTGGAGTCTCTCTCTGGAAATGGCACCGAGTGGCATTGGCAGGTGCCGGATGACATCTCACAGACCACCTGGTACGTCGTGATTGACCACATGGAGCACTCTGGAGACAATGGAAATGGTGCG
>CAXEUS010000134.1:0-6391 GCA_963999385.1 uncultured Candidatus Poseidoniales archaeon
CGGGGTGCTCGGTAGTAGTGGTGGAGGAGGTCAGACCAACAACACCACCGTGAATCCGGAATATGGTGCGGGCAACTGGGTGGAACTGGAGACACCGACGAACGACAGTTGGTTCAACGCCGGACAGATCTATCGCATCAGGGGGACAGCAGAGATTCCCGAGTACGATGGAGCGCCCGAGCGGACCATCGAGGAGGTCTACGTCAGGGTGTCAGTCAGGTATTGGGACCCTGCATTCCATAACGACACGATATTCGATTGGACCAAGGCCGTCGGAACTAACGAATGGTGGTTCGACTTGCCCGTCGAACTATGGCATGATGATGCCGATGTGTTCATTGAGGCTCGCGCCAATGATGACATGAATCGCTGGTCGAACGGCTCGTGGCACTGGCATCACGTTGGAGAGACGGTCATCGACCTTGAGGAGCCGAGCGGCTATGGTTCGCTGAGCAATGACACGACCATCAAAGGGACGTACAAAGCGGTCTACGGCGAGCGTATTGAATACCGCATCGGCGATGGTCCATGGGTCACTGCGCTCAACTTGAGTGGGGGCGAAGATTACGATTCAGGAGACTGGGAGACGACTTGGGATACGACCGAAGTGGTTGATGGAACATGGAGAATCTCGGTGCGCCTGATAACTGAAAGCGGCTGGACAACGCAGGAGATACGACGCAACGTCGTGGTCGATAACCAGCCTCCAGCCTCTGATTTAGAGCCGTTCAGCAGCCTGCTCGTCGAGGAGAACGGCATCTCGCTTGAGCGAGCGTACGTCAACAGTTACCTGAAGGTGCATCTGGATATCAGAAACAGCGGTGACATGAACGCCTACGATGTGATGGTTCTGTTGCTTGAGGATGGCGAGCAAGCAACGGTAGAGACCATCTCTCATGTCGATTCCACAGACATCGTCTCCTTTTCGTTGGGATATCTACCGACGACTGCGGGCGTTCACACATTGGAGGTGGTCATCGACCCCAGTAATCTGATTGATGAAAGTGACGAATCGAACAATGTAATCAGCCTCACCTTCCCGGTAGACCCGCGCCCTCCTGGTGTAGACCTCGCTTTCCGCTCCGGGGCCGTTGCTACGGACCCTGAGGTTCCCAATCCTAACGGTGAGACGCAGATGACCATCCGGCTCGACAACCTCGGGGCTAATGTTGCATTGCAGGCGACAATGTCGTTGAACCACTGGACAGAACTAGGATGGGAGGTCACAGACACTCGCACACTCGACTTGATTCCCGGAGCAGGTTTCGTCGAGGTGCCGTTCACCTTCCATGCTACCGAACTGGATGCAGGTTCAGAGAAATTCCGCGTCGTGGCAGCGGTTATTGGCGACCAGATTGACCTTGACACCAGTGATAACGAACTAGAGTTCACTATTCTTGTCGACCCATCACGACTTCAGGGTGCCCGCCGTCCAGATTTGCCGACCGACCATGTTCCGCTGGAATTCTCCGCCTCTGAGGGGGAGAGCCTGCTGTTCACCAGTGATGGCAGTAGCGTCTGGGTTCATCGCGTCAATGAGCGCTACGACTTGTTCACCTGCTTGGAATTGGAGGATGAATGGTCGGGTAGCTTCGCACTAGTTGCTGCTGACGATGATAAGATGCACATCGCCTGGACGCGCCGCTTCGTCGACGACTTCGGACTGACGCTACACACGGTTTCGTTCACCACCATCGATTCCAGTTGCACCATCACTGAGGTCACCGACCTGATGACCCCGTTGAGCCTCGCCGAGGGTAAGTACTGGGGTCTGTCCTTGGACACCCGTTCAGACACTGTAGCCGTGGCCGGCTACCATCGCGATCTCGCAACGCTGGGAACTTACGACGACATCACCTCCGTTTTCGTACTGGACAGTGATGACCCCAACGAAGCTGATGGTTGGCGCTTGACACGTGAGATCATCCCTGTGGTCGAGGTTATGGAGACCGAAGGTGACCCTGTGCAGATATCCCTTGGCTCGGAGTGGGTGCATATTCTGTTCCAGGACGCACGGAACGATACGACCGGCATCGAGCGTCTGGGTGTGTTCTACGCACACGGAAACTTCGGTGAGCAGAACTGGGCATTCCGCAAGGCGATGGGCGATGATGCCGGTGGGGCACAGTTGGCGGTACTCGACGGAGATGATGACAAGGACATCGTGGTCACCGGATGGCGCGAACTGGAGGGATACGATACTGAGTTGGTGCTGAGCGCCACCTACAGCAATCTTACCGAATTAGTTTCAGAGAGAGTTTCAGCCGCTGGCTTGCTAAGTCTGAGGTTCGTCGAAACCTCTCGCGGTCTACAGGTGTTCCACGATGCCGTTGGGCCGGCCTCTCGGCAGATTCACTACAGTCTCATCACCGTCAAAGATGGAGAACCTGAGATTGCACTTGGAGGCCCGCTGACCGAAGGCTGGCTATCTCTGGCGTCCCGTTCCGATGACGCGGGTGAAACACACATCATCTACACCTCGACATCGCTCGACTGGCGCGCCCGTCTGCTGGTAGACGATCGAGAACCAGTCGTGGGAAAGACCTCGATTCTCGACCGAATTCGCATACTGATGGACCTCGATGAGCGCACCTTCCAACTCGTCTCGAAGATTCTGTTGGCCACCTGTATCATGGCCACGGTTCTGCTGCTGGCAATATCAGCCGGAGTATTGGGTAAACGAAGGCGTGAAGAGGTTCTAGTGGCGGTTCTCGATGATGCAGACGCAGACTCAGAGGAGATGGATGATGACGAGCCAGACATCACCGAAATCGAGGTTGAGGAAGAAGAGGCGGAGCATCAGGTGGAACTAGAGGCGGTCATCGAGGATCTCCCACCTCCCCCCGCCGTCGAAGATGACGAACCACAGGATGCCGGTTCAGCCCGGCGTGAGCGCAGGAAAAGTCGTGCCGACAAATCGGACGTCGAAGAAAGCGCAGAACTCGAAGCCCTGCCTCCACCCCCTTCACCTACAGATATGGGAATCCCTTCGTTGGATGACTTGCCACCACCCCCTTCACCAACTGACATGGGATTGCCTTCGCTGGACGAATTGCCCCCCCCTCCTCCACCAGATCGAGAAGTGACCTGTCGAGAATGTGGGGGGACGTTCACTGTCAAGAGCATGCAACTGAAGAAAGTCGACTGCCCGGTGTGCTCTGAGCGAATAGAATTGTGATTATGGGTATACCACCGCTGGTTATACATTGGAAGCATGACGGAGAATGTAGAGGGAAGCAACATGTGCGGTATCTTTGGTTACATCGGATTCCGAGATGCCATGCCCTTGCTCATAGATGGACTCAGGCGGTTGGAATACCGCGGCTACGATTCCGCTGGCTTGGCTATCCTCAACGACGGACTCGAGGTGCACAAGTGCATTGGAAGAGTGGATGACCTCGCAGCCATCGTTCCAACCATCATTCCTGGGATGATTGGAATCGCCCACACTCGCTGGGCCACTCACGGCAGTGTCACAGATGCGAACGCTCACCCGCACACTTCTGAGGATGGTAGCATCGCAATCGTGCACAACGGAATCATCGAGAATTCCCGCGCCTTACGCAACTGGCTGATAGCAGAGGGAGTGCTGCTGAAATCTGAGACCGATTCCGAGGTAATCGCACATCTAGTTCATCGTGCGCGGGCAGATGGCCTCTCTCCTGTTGATTCAGTTCGTCGGGCCCTCACCCATACACGTGGTACATGGGGGGTATGCGCTGTTTTCAGAGATGAGAACATCATTATCTGCGCTCGCAATGGTTCACCGCTGGTACTCGGTATCGGCGATGACGAGACCTATGTCGCAAGTGACCCGCACGCGCTCACCGCACACACGAATCGAGTAATCTTCCTAGATGATGGTGACATCGCCGAACTCACAGCAGGAGATGTGCAGACCGGTCGCTTGGATGGAGGCGTTTCAGGAGCTGAAATCACAACCATCGATGAGAGTTGGGGCGAAGCGGAACTAGGTGATTACCCGCATTACATGCTCAAGGAGATTTACGAGCAGCCCGAAGCGCTGCGCCAATGTATCTCAGGACGTACGATACTCGCAGACGGCAATGGGAAACTAAGGGGTCTTGACCTCACTCCACAGGAATTGCAGGCCATCCCTCACGTCCGCCTAATCGGATGTGGCACTGCACTCCATGCCTGCCAATTGGGCCGCCTAGCCATCGAGCGGCTGGCGCGCGTCCCCGCGCTGGCGCATGTCGCCAGCGAATTCCGTTCAAATGACCCGGTCATCGACCCCGCGGCGCTGCACTTTGCGGTCAGCCAGAGCGGTGAGACCGCCGACACGCTGTCCGCGGTGAAGGAGATTCAAATGAAGAACGCTAGAGTGATGGGGGTGGTCAATGTCGTCGGCTCATCGATAGCTCGTCAGTGTGGGCAGGGTGTCTACATTCACTCTGGTCCTGAGCAGGCAGTTGCTTCGACAAAGGCGTTCAGTAACATGGTCGCCGCATTGACCCTGTTCGCTCTGCAGATTGGTAGAGCCCGCTCACTCTCACGAGAGCCGGGGGTGCGCCTGGTCAAAGCGCTGGAAGAGATACCTGGACAGATCGAGGATTATCTGGAGAATCAGGGGCCTCTGTCTGAGGCAGTGGAAGCGGTCCAAGACGCTGACATCGTTCTCTTCCTAGGCCGCGGTCCATCCGCTCCGGTAGCGCGAGAAGGTGCGCTGAAACTGATGGAAGTCGCCTACATCCCATGCCTGGCGTACCCAGCGGGGGAGATGAAACACGGCCCGATTGCCCTGCTTGAAGAGGGCAGCCCTGTGGTCGTCATCGCTCCCAATGACAAGTTCAAGCAGAAGACCATCTCCAACATTCAGGAGTGCCGAGCACGAGGTGCGAAAATTATCCTCATCCACGAAGCAGGTGATGACATCGCCGAAGAGGCGGACATCTCGATTCCTGTGGGAAGCACCGATCCGATGATTTCACCTTTGCTCACGGTCATTCCATTGCAGTTGCTCGCTTACCAGACTGGTCTAGCCAGAGGCTGTGATGTCGACAAACCTCGTAACCTAGCGAAGTCAGTGACGGTAGAGTAACTCCGCTAAGAACTGAAACGACGCCAAGCACGTCTTTTCGTCAACTGATTGTGAAGTGTTGTGTGGTCGAATCCCATTGCAGGGGTCGATAACCGAGCATGTGGTCCGTGTGCCGCATCTTCACGACTGCTAGTTTTCGTTCCACTTCATCAGAACGACGCTCCATGGTGACATGGATTACACCATCTGAGAGATAGTCCTCAATACCGAATTCACCGAACTGATTCTTCATCTCCCCCATCATCTCACAGATGATCATCCCGGTCAGTCCCATCCTGCGAATCGCCTCGAAGAAGCGGAATACCTCATCCCTCGGATTCTCCATCTTGGTGAGCGTGAAGAACGCCCCGAGGCTGTCGAAGACCACCACCTCAAAGCCGATGCTGTCGCGGTAGTTGGCTAGTTGCTTGATCAGTTGCCCCATCCAGTCAACGTTCTGTGACACTCCTTGGGAATCAAGTTGGACTCGCAGGTCAGCGAGGTCGATGATGGCGATATGGCTACGAACCCTTGCATCGTCAACGTCCATTCCCATGCCGGCCATATGGGTGGCTAGGCTCTCCTTGCTCTGCTCCAAGGTGACGTAGATTCCTGAGGTTCTTCCCTCGAGCACGGCATGGTATAGGGAGGCGAATCCGATACTGGATTTCATTGATCCAGATACACCTGCGATGAGCACGATGTGGCCCTTTGGGATGCCCCCCTGCATCTTCTCGTCCAAGCCTGAGATGTAGGTTGGAATACGGTCGAGGGGCTCGGCCATCAATCAGTCACCGGGGCGACGACAGAGAACCGCATCATAAACGCGACCCCCTTCCCGTTCTCGTGAGCGATTCATCTGAGCGGTCGGTAACCGTGCGATTAGCATCCGCTTCTGAGCGACGGCATCTCTGGATGGAGCATAGGCTTCGAGAGCGTGAGTTGACCCTCACCGCTACGCCTCTGCTCACCGACGAAGAAGTGCAGGTTACTGGTGTTGAGGTGCGCAATCAGGTCACAGCAATTCTCGCCGGAAAACTCGAAGCGGCGCGTATGGAACTGCGACTGGCCGAGCATGCAGGTCAAGATATCCCCGACGCAGTCATGGTTGCTGATACTCTGGTTGAGGACCCAGATGACACTCACCAATCCCTTGGAAAACCAGATGGACGGGAACAGGCGGCGACAATGTTGCTACGACTGTCCGGACGCCGCCATCTTGTTTGGTCTGGAACGACCCTGTTGTCGCGCGATGCTACGGGCTGGACCATTCAATCGTGGGTAGAATCGGCAACGGTAGAGGTCGACGAGTTGTCCGCTGAAGTGCTAGTGGGATTGCTCGATTCAGAA
>CAXEUS010000135.1:0-9544 GCA_963999385.1 uncultured Candidatus Poseidoniales archaeon
CATCGAGGGTGTGGACGTGCTGTTGCGCGGCGAGCGGATTATAGGTGGTTGGTCGGATTCCAGTGAGACCGGTTACGGAATAACCTCCTACGGGCGCATCTTCCACTACGCACCACCCTCTGACCCACTCTCGGACAAACTTGGCTCTGCAATTGCACCATTACTGGTAATCGTCGCTGTTCCAGGCGTCGTGCTCGGCCTGATCTACATCAGTTCGCCGAGAATGCAGAAGTGGTACATGGGCCGCCGCGAAGCGAAGCACAAGGCGAAAGTGGCCGCCGCCAAGGCGGCTGAAAAGGAGCGGGCCAGCAAGAAGAAGCGTCGCTGAAGGCGCCACGTCTCCGCTGTCGGCACGTTCATCAGCGAGAGGCATCCCCGCGCACACGAAAGGTGACCCAAATGACGTATGAGGGTGTGGACTTCTACGACATCGAGTCCGAGTTGACTGAAGAGGAGACAATGGTCCGCGACATGGTGCGCGACTGGGTATCAGAAGAGGTCGTTCCCAACATCGAGAAGGCGTGCCACGACGGGGTATTTCCCGACGAATGGCGGGTTGCACTCGGTGAGATGGGTGTTCTGGGCATGGCTCTGGACGGCTACGGCTGTGCAGGGATGTCATACGTAGCATACGGACTCGTCTGTCAGGAGTTGGAACGAGGAGATTCAGGTGTACGCTCATTCGCTAGCGTGCAGGGCTCATTGGCGATGTATCCTATCCATGATTTCGGCTCTGAGGAACAGAAGCAGAAGTACCTCCCACGCATGGCCACAGGTGAGTGGGTCGGATGTTTCGGACTCACCGAACCAGATTACGGCAGCAACCCTGGGGACATGATTACCAAGGCGGAGGACAAGGGTGACCATTACCTCCTGAACGGCGCAAAGATGTGGATCACCAATGGCACCATTGCCGATGTGTCCATTGTCTGGGCGAAACTCGACGGAGTTATTCGCGGCTTCATAGTCGAGAAGGACGACCCCGGATTCTCGGCTCCTGAGATGACTGGCAAGCACTCTCTCAAGGCGAGCGTAACCAGTGAACTGGTCATGCAGGAATGCCGCATCCCGAAGGACCGCATGCTGCCAGATGTCCAAGGACTCAAGGGTCCTTTCTCCTGCCTCAACAACGCCCGCTACGGCATCTCCTGGGGGGCAGTGGGCGCCGCTCAATCCTGCTTCCATTCAGCGAAGGAGTACGCGCTGTCGCGCATTCAGTTCGACAACCCGATTGCTGCTTACCAATTGGTGCAGAACAAGTTGGCGTGGATGCTGCGCGAGATAACCAAGGGACAGTTGCTCGCCCTCAACCTCGGGCGCAAGAAGGATTCCGGCTCATGGACGCCGGAGCAGATCAGTCTGGCGAAGATGAACAATGTCGACATGGCTCTGGAGATTGCCCGCATGGCGCGTGACATCCATGGAGCGAACGGCATCCTCGATGAGTATCCCATCATGCGTCACATGGCGAATCTCGAATCGGTGAAGACCTACGAGGGTACCCATGACATCCACAATCTCATCCTCGGTCGGCACATCACCGGCATCCAGAGTTTCACCAGAGAACTCTGAGCGATGAGTGTTCAAGCGCCCTTTGGGCGCTTCGCTAATGTTGATAGAGGCGAGTAAGGTCGGGCTCCCGTCGAAGTGGTTGTATGGTTGGAATCGCAGTCCTTCTGAAGCAGGTTCCCGATACTACTGCGCGCATCAGTGTGAGCAGTGGCCGTGTCGATGAGTCGGCAATCACGAGCTGGGTCACCAGTCCATACGACGAATACGCCCTCGAGGTGGCAATCCAGCACAAGGAGGCCTCTGGTGCCTCAATCACAGCCATCACGCTAGGTCCGCCAAGAGCCGATAAGGTGCTCAAGGACGCCGCCGCTCTGGGAATCGAGAATCTGGTGCGCGTCTGGGATGACGCTTGGGAATCTCTTGATTCGAATCAAGTGCAAGCAGCCCTAACTGCGACTCTGGAAGGAATCGATGCTGACTACATCTACTGCGGCAAGCAATCTGCCGACCGCAATCAGGGCTCGACCGGACCGGGAGTAGCCGAGCGACTCGGTCTGGCTTGCATCGTCGAGATTTCAGATGCTGATGTATCAGGCGCCTCACCATCGTACACCCGTTCATCGTCTGCTGGCAGCGAGCGGCTGTCACCCGCCATACCTGTCCTGCTGACCTTCACCAAAACGGAGACAGAACTGCGCCGACCGAACGTGCGCGGCATCATGATGGCGAAGAAGGCACAGATCGATGTTGTCGGAGCGGACATCGGCGATAGACAGGTGCAGGTGGTATCACACAATCCCCCGGCTGAGAAGCCAGAGGGCAAGAAGTTCGAGGGAGCCGACAGCGTTCCCGAAGTTGTCGGCTTGCTGCGCGACGAAGCCAAGGTCATCTGAGGTGGTAATTGCATGGATATCACAATCATCGCCGAGACACAAGATGGCGGTCTACACCCAGTGACCGCCCAGTTGGTCGGAGCGGCGAGCAGTTTGGGCGCGAGTCCGACGGTTGTCTGCCCCGGTGGGGCAGGTGGGGATGAGGCGTGCGGAATCTCCGGCGTCGGAAAGGTACTCGCAGTAACCGGAGATTGCTTCGCCACCTATGACGGCGGGGCCTGGGCCGAAGCACTGGACGCAGTCGCTGGCGGAGATGTCGTCATTGGAGCTGCGACCACCAGCGGCCGGGACATCTGTTCGAGAATCGCCGCCCGCCGAGGGGTATCCATCGTTCAGGACGTGACCGCGCTCTCACCTGGACTCAATGTGACTCATCCGATTTACTCAGGAAAGGCGATGCAGGATCTCACGGTTTCCGGTGACTGTGTGCTCACCCTGCGTGCCAACACCTTCCCTCCGGCATCTTCTGGAGGTTCAGCCCAACTATCCACGGTGCAACAGAGCGGTGATGTGCGACTGGCCGTTGCCGAGGCGTTTGCCCGGGCATCCGAACGCTTGGACGTATCCGATGCGGACATAATCATCTCTGGAGGAAGAGGAATGGGCAATCCAGATAACTTCACCCACCTCTACGAGGTGGCGGACGTCATCGGGGCAGCAGTGGGGGCAAGTAGGGCTGCAGTCGACACTTGGGAAGATATTCCGCACAGTATGCAGGTCGGACAGACTGGGAAGACTGTGAATCCCAGCCTCTACATCGCCGTTGGCATCTCGGGGGCCATCCAGCATCTAGCCGGAATGCGCACGAGCAAGTACATCGTGGCAATCAACAAGGACCCGGAAGCACCAATCTTCAAGGTCGCCGATTATGGCATCGTCAGCACTTGGGAGGATGCCATACCTGTGCTCAAGGAAGAACTCTCCAAACTCACCTGAGGTGCACCCATGACGGGTGAGCCCACTCCCCCGAATCTCGAATGCGTTGTCGTGGAACCTAACTCTGCGCATACGGCCACAGTTGTCTGGCTGCATGGCCTTGGCGCCTCTGGGCACGACTTCGAGGACATCCCTCCAATGCTCGGGCTGGACTACATCCGATACGTATTCCCACACGCGCCTGCTATGCCGGTCACCATCAACTTCGGAATGCGCATGCCTGCGTGGTACGACATCATCGATCTTGATTGGAACAATGAGAATCGCGAAGATGAGGCATCCATCCGCACAAATGCCGAGTTAATCGTTCGCCTCCTCGAGGATGAACATGCCCGTGGGGTCTCCTACGAGCGCATTGTAATCGCTGGGTTCAGCCAGGGCGGCGCACTGGCTCTCCATGTCGGGACCCGCTTTCCAGAGCGACTGGCGGGCATCATGGCTCTCTCTGCTTACCAGTTGCTACCAGAATCACACGAAGCTGAGGCCCACGCTAACAATGGAGACACCGCGATGCTCTTCTGCCACGGACGTCTCGACCCGATGGTCCCTATAGACCGTGGCCAGTCGGCGCATGAAGCGATGGCAGCAGCAGGTAATCCGACCGAATGGGCGGAGTACATGATGGAGCATCAGGTGATTATGCCGGAGATTGAGCGCATTGGCACATGGCTCGCAGCAAGATTGCCAGACGAGTAATCACTGGTTGTCTCTGAGCCAGCCTTCGCCGTAGTAACTCCACTGCTCCATCGTCCAACCGGGCGGCAGCCCCTCAGCCGGAACCGGGGGCCCAGCAGCCTCGGCGACCTGACCCAGTGTGGGAGCAGGTTCAGGGGGTGAGGGAGCCTCAGGGGAGAATGCAGGAGTATCGGGAATCATCGTAGCAGGTGTGGCGAACGCATTCGGTGGTGGAGGCGCCGTGAGAGCACTTGGTGGTGGGGGAGTGAACAGAGTCTCGATTGGTTCCTCCTCTCTGCCGCGACGAAGCAGCAAGGCAGCGGCGATTCCACCGCCAACGAGCAGCACCAGAAGACCGAGCAGGCCCAAGAGCATGCCACCGCCCGCGAGCAACTCCTCCTCCGTCTTGCTCGCATCGAGTGGATAGAAGTCGTTCTGGTCGCTGGTGCCGTCACCGTCCTGATCGAGGCATCCAAGCCTGTCCTTTGTGGAATTTCCATGCTCAGCAGGGCAGTCATCTGTGATTTCGGTTCCCTCTTGGTCCGAGTAGTTGTCACCATCAGCATCCGACCACGAGTGTGACAATGCAGGGAATAGGTCGATTGAGTCAGCCCAACCGTCACTATCGGAATCCGGACAGCCCAGCACCCCTCCGAGAGTCGAAGTGCCTGCGATTTCGGGGCAACTGTCAGCGAGCACTCCTGATGCGTTGTCACCGTAGCCATCCCCGTCCAAGTCATACATCTGACTGGAATCATCTGAGAAGGGATCTGCGGCATCGCTCATCCCATCTCCATCTCCATCCAAGCATCCGAAGCGGTCGATGGATGAATATCCGCGAATAGCCGGACATGCATCTGGCTGGAAGGCATCTGTGACGAACTCCCCCAAGCCCAAATCAACCCGCTCTGAATTCCAAGCTGAGTCGGCCCAGTTATCGCCGAAACCGTCGATGTCCGAGTCGTGCCATTGTGTCGCTTCAAGGGCGAATGCATCTGCGCCGTCGTCAGTGGTCCACGCCCCCGTTGGATTGCTCCATCCGTCTGCATCAGAATCCGGGCATCCGTATCTGTCCGCTGTGGAGGTTCCATCTTGCAATGGGCAAGCATCGCCATCGGTCCCTCCCACATTGTCACCGTAGCCGTCGAGGTCGGTATCCACCCACTGGGTCGAGTCGAAGGGGTAGGTGTCCTCTGCATCGGCCCAACCGTCTCCATCCCAGTCCGGACAGCCGCGCATCATTCCCTCAGTAGCGTTGCCGATTTCCTTCGGGCACCCGTCGAGGGTGTCGAGGTAGCCATCATCATCATCGTCCATATCCTCGTCCTGATCTCGACAGCCATCATTGTCGAAGTCGGTCCCTATGGATGAAGTCCAGCCTATGGCACCGCGTGGACAGCGGTCCATCAGAGGTTCTCCGATTGTGCATGAGGAATCTGCCAAGGTCCCGTCGCACACCGTGTCGCTATCGTCATCGAGGTCTTCGCCGTCATCACGGCAGCCGTCCATGTCGTGGTCTGTCTGACTGGTAGAATCCCAGTTCAGGTCGCCCTTCGCGCACGCGTCCTGTGAATCATAGCGACCGTCGTTGTCGTCATCCGAGTCCTCGTTTCCAGCATCTCTGCAACCATCGGCGTCATGGTCTGTCCCTATGCCGGAGGTCCAGTCTAGGTCACCATAGACGCAGTCGTCAACGTCCGAGGGTATTCCGTCGTTGTCGTCATCAGGGTCGCACATATCTCCGAGGTTGTCCGAATCGTGGTCATCCTGCCCCACATTGCTCACGTTCGGGCAGTTGTCGTCATCATCTGCGATTCCATCCCCATCGATGTCTGGGAATGGGTCCATACGGATTACTCGATTCATCCCGGCATCGACGTACCACAACTTGTTGTCCGGCCCGACCTCGAGTCCCATAATCGCCTGTGCGGTCGTCTGGGCGGTATCGAGCAGAGTTCCGTCCAGCGCGTAGGCGCGAATCTTTCCGTTGCCTCTCTCCGAGACGAACAGCGTGTCGTTGTGCAGGGCGATGCCAGACGGATTGTTCAGCCCTGATGCCAACACTCCATTGTCCACGCCTCTAATCTCGCTGTACTCGGCCAGCGTAGGATCCATCTGGGTATTGGAGCCCATGATGTTGGTTGTGGTGGTGGTGCTGTCGTCGGTGTCGACCCACAGCACTCGTCCCGCTCCTGTGTCAGCGATGTAGAGGATTCCAGTCGACTTGTCGAGAATCATGTGCCCCGGAACACCGGCCTGGCGGGTGGGCGTAATCTCCACATAACGCCGCACGACACCATCATCGTGGTCATCCCCACCGGTGTCGTGGTCATGTTGGAAGTCGTAATACACCAATTCACCGTAGTGACCGTCGTTGTACCAGTAGGCGTTTCCTGAGTCGTGGGCGATGCCCACGCCGTTAGGACTCTCGTGCAGCATGTCGAGGTGGCTCCCCAACTTGTTGTTCGCTTGGTTCTCCATGGCGAAGTGGGAGAGCGCAGAAGGCCAGAGTGCTGGCCCCATGAAATTGTTCGGGTTAGCCTGACCGTCGAAGGTGTTGCGTGTCTCCTGCGCGGAGGAGAATATGTAGTCGAATTCGCTGTGATACTGGCCGAATGCGAACGCACTCGGCTCCTCCATGAAGTGGTTGCCGTACGCGTCCTTGCGGTTGGTGGAGGACTGGGATGCCATGCCTGCATCGAAGATGATGGTCATGCTGTCAGTGGCTCGGTTAATCACCCACAGTTCGTACGCTCGCGACGGGTTGGGATGGAACTCAAGGTCACGCGGGACGTTCAGATTGTCACCAGCATCGGCAATCACAATCTCGTCGAATCCAGAACCGAACTGTTCGACATGGGTGCCATTGGAGTGGTTGCTGCGCGCCTCAGCCTCAGTTACAGGAACCAATGTGACCATGGTGCTGCTGATGAGCATCATCAGAATCGTCACAATACATAGCGTGCCTCGCACGTTATTCGGGCGCATGCTACGTTCCTTTCTCACTCCCTATTTGATTGCTTTTCACGCATGGTCCGGACCTACAGAACCGTTCCAATCTAATTTTCAAGGGCCCGTAGGGCCCAATCCTGAGAGCAATGCTTTGATTACGGGAGCGTCAATCGTCCGTTTGTTGGTATTATGAGGAGAGGATTCCGCGGCTGGCTCGTCCTAGCTATGTTGCTTGTGAGCGTACTGCTCCCGCTGGCAGCCATGAGTGGTTCAAATGAGGAGTTGGTATTCGACCAATGGCGTGCTGGAGGACGCGCCGACTGTCCCACGACTCAGAACGATGCTGGCGTCTCAGGAGATGCTGGTGATACCATCTCCACCGCTAGGTCATTTGGTGATGATCCCCAATTTACTGGCAAGACTGGATGTCTTGACGACTACGATTACTACGACTACTATACATTCAACATGACTTCTAATGGGATGGATATTGAGTTCGAACTGACAGTCCCCACTCCCCTATCTGACAACGACTTCAACATCTACCTCGAGGATGCGAATGGTAACCTCTTGGATGAATCGTTTGAGTCGTCTCCCGGAGGTGGGATTGAGCATGTATCGAGTGTCGGGACTTCCGGTTCGGGTACGGCGGGAACTTACTACTTCGTAGTGTCACAGATGAGTGGAAACGGCACCTACTCCATCGATGCGTGGATTAACTCCAGCCAACCTCACCCTGATCTCACCCCTTCATGGATAGTCAGTGACGTGAACTCGTCGAACGTGGGTGACACAGTCAATCTGAGTTATTCGGTCACGAACGTCGGTAGTCTCGACATGACCAGCACCTACGATATCTTCTTCGTTTTGTCAGATCCCTTTGATGTTTGGAATTACTATATGATTCTGGATTCCAATGGCAATGAGTTCTCTGCACAAGGTTCGGCCCTGTTAGTCAACCAGAGTGAGCAGATCACAACGGAAATCACGCTTTCAAACAACATCGCAAACGGAACATTTCTCTGGTCTGTCCGATTGGACACGTACAACAACGTGACGGAAACCAGCACGGGCAACAACGACGGATACGGTTCGTTGCACTTTAACGTCGGGGCGGTAGTCAATTGTTCCAGCCTCGGGGCGGACGCTGGAACTGGTATTGATGCCGGCGACCAATCTTCGACAGCAATCGACCTCGGACCTTCTTTCAATGGGACCGTGACGGGATGCTTCAGCAGCGGCGATTCGATAGACTACTACTCTGTGGAGGTTTTCGATGGACAGAATCTGTCGATTGTACTCGACGGTCAGATGGATGCGGACAACGACCTCTATTTGTACGACTCACTAGAGAATCTCGTCAATATGTCAACCAATCTCGATGATTTGAGTGAGAATGTTTCTACCATCGGAACTAATTGGGCTGGGGGTGCCAACACGTACTTCATCAAGGTCACCAAGTTCACTGGCTCTGGTACGTACACGTTGCATATCGTGTCCAATGGCAGCACCGCGCCAGAACGGGTATGTGGCTGGGACACTCAGGATGACCTTGGTTTAGGTGCAGATGCCGGATCAATAGGTAATTCCGCTCTGTCACTCGGGACCAATCCCACAATCACAGGCATGGGTTGCCTCGATGATTTGGACCAGATTGATGCATACTCATTCGACCTCGCAGGGATGTACGGGGTGAGCATCGCAATAGACCAGAGTACAATCCAAGACTACTCGCTCGTCATATCCGATGGACAAGGAAACCAACTGGCGGAAGTCAAATCGGCCGGTCAGTCGCTGAATTACGACACCAGTTCCATCAGTATCGAGAATCTAGTTGGTAGTTACGTGATGGATCTCAATGCCAATGGGGCACAGGGGACTTACAACCTCTCGATGACGCTTATCGATCCCCCGCTACCTGATCTTGCCGCCACAAGTGTACACTGCCCAGCGGTGTCTCAAGGTGAATCGACTGACATCACGAACGGAAGTCAATTCTCATTCAACCTGACGGCGGAATCTGTAGGCGGACCAAGTGACGTGCCGTTCGATTGGCAACTCACTTTGATGGATGAGAATGGAACTCAAGCCGCCATGCTGCAAAATGGGTCACACGATGGCATACTCGCCGGGGTGGATGGGGTAATTATCTCTGAATCGGGAACTTTCACCGTTGCTGACAACTTCGCCTTGGGTGAATATCACTGTACGTTGTTCATCGATTCGTCAGATTTGGTCTCAGAGGCAGTTGAGCCTAACAACGTGCTTCAAGCTGCAGACTTCAGCATCATCCTCAGAACGGTGGACCCTTGGGAGGGTGATGAAGACCACGACGGCATCCTAGACGTAAGTGACGACTGTCCCGACATTTACGGGACCTCGACCGAAGACGTCGTCGGATGCTTGGATATGGACGGAGATGGCTGGTCCGACGACGGTGATGCTTTCTTCAATGAGGTCTCGCAATGGCTTGATACAGACGGCGATGGATTCGGTGACAATCCCTCCGGATTCAATGGAGACCAGTGCCCGAGTGTTGTTGGCGTTGCCGACGGAACCAACGGAACTGGATGCCC
>CAXEUS010000136.1:0-3558 GCA_963999385.1 uncultured Candidatus Poseidoniales archaeon
GTTGAGGTTCCCGGCGCACCCCCTGACATTCCCTCATTTGAGGGCCCGGGATGGATGGCGCAGGTCATCTTCGACATCTGAGCAGTTCGCGTTCACCCCCCGTCCCCCTACGGTCTGGCTAAGTGTGACGCGAGGCGACGTCAGTCGCCATGACTCAGCAGAGTTGTCTACGCTGTCACGAGGAGTGCGACAGGAGTTTTTGCGAGTTCTTCGCAGAGCGCGATGGAACTGATGGCACTCCTGGATGTAGGATGCAGTCAGAGGCCCGCAGGATGAGGCGGAACGGCTGGCCACCTGGAGTCATCTCAGCGATACTGGGAATCCGCATCGAGGTTATTCTGCTTTGGATCAATTAGGAGTGGGCGGGCCCCTGGTGGACGCTCGTCTCCGCACACGAGAGTGCCCCCGTCTTCTCAATCCCGATACCCCAAGGCACCCTAAGCTCCGGGTTGGGCTGCTCCATTCCTGGCCTGGCCTGATTCCCCGGCGAAGGTGCTAGCCGTCTCCTTCCGGATACGGTTCACTCCAACCTGAGTCACTTGGGGGCGAGATGTCAACGTCCACGGTTGCTTCGTACACGGCTCGGTTACGCCGCCCAAGGGCGTTCGGACCACCATGATGACGATTTGCGATACAGGGTACGCCAAGCCCCCCTCCTAGCCCATGGAAGAGGCGTCGGCCGCCACATTTCAACCCAACGTTGGGAGAATGCGCCCACATCGAACATTCATTCTGAGGCTGCCTCATACTTCGATGGGCATCCAGTGATGATTTCATCAGCGTGCAGTCGCCACTCACCGCCCTGATTGCTGAACTGTCCCTTGATGGCTACAACACGCCCTTCCTCGAATCCGGGCGGCACCGCCGTTCCAGCGAAGTCGATAGACAGATTGTGATTCCCTCCACCCATTGTGAAAGTGTGTTCACCGGTGTTCAAGGAACCGTTGAGCACAGAACCGCGGATGTGCACCTCTTCGCCGGCGAAGTCGGCAGGACTCTGCATCAGTTCATCCACGCTGTACTGCGTCTGCGGTTCGTTGCCGAGCAGCACCATCCCCATCGCCACCACGGTGAACAGGCCAACGACGAGCAGACGGGCGCGGCGTGTCAATGCCATGTGTCTCAACTCGGTGGTGTGGGTGTGGATGAAGGAAGTTTCGTGGGCGTATCAGTGAGAATGAGCATCCCCAAAGTCGGACTGTTCGAGCAACCAATCACCCTCCATGACCGGCCCTTCAGTGCATGTGAGGCGATCGCCTACCATGCACAGTCCACACATTGCTATGCTGCATGGCAGGTAACGCTCCATCGCCGCATACCCGCGGACGCCTGCTTCCTTAGCCATTGTAAGAATCGGCTTCATCATCTGTTCCGGTCCGCAGGTGAACAGCAGAGTTGAGTCGGAATCACACCCTTCGAGTAGGTCGGGAAGAACGCGAGTCGGAAATCCCTGTGTACCTAGGCTTCCATCGTCAGTGGTCACAGTCAGGCTGTCGCACAGATCATCCATTCGATCGGTGAAATGCGCCTCAGCTTCGTTCTGGAATCCCATCACTGCATCGATGGTGACCCGTTCTCCGTGCTTCATGCGCACGTCCCTCGCCGCCATGTGCAAGGGGGTGGATCCTATTCCTCCTGACACCAGAATAAGTCGCTCACCACTTCGAAGGGATGGGAAGGTTGTGCCGAACGGTCCGCGCAGGCCAAGCCAATCACCCACCTGGATACGGGTCAACTCCCCGCTCTGCTTACCCAGATCCTTGATTGTGAATCCTAGCAAAGCTGTTCCCTCGGCCCCTGTGTCGGCTGCGGTCGCAACGTCGATTCCAGTCTGATCGAGACGGATATCGCCCACGCTGTACGGCTTCTCGCTGTGGTGATGCGGATTGTCCATTCCCCCAGTAGAGTCGTAGGGATTCCAGCACATCCAATACTGTCCGGGTTGGTAGTCATGGGCTATTTCAGCGGGAACGCTCACCCACACGGTCACCACCGCCTCTGCTTCTTCGTCCACTGCCATCACGGGCACTGGTGTCGGGGCCGCAATCATCCCTCGCTGGCTGTAGGCGGCGCTCAGGCGGGCACAACAGGAGTTAGCGAGCCTGTCTAGGTCGAATCCCGGTGGCCTTTCACGAGGGGAGGCTCGAGGCCGACTCACGAGAGCCCCTCCAATGAATCGAGCGCAATTCCACGCATCGAGTCCAGGTCGGCGTATCCATGCGTATCCATGAATTGTGCTAATTCGTCGGCAATGCGATTGAACACCGCCGCGTCTTCCCAGATGAGAGCGCTCCCGATTTGCACCGCGTCGGCGCCTAGTTGAATGAAGCGCGCCACGTCGAGGGCGTTGGTGATGCCACCAATGCCGATTATGGGGGCGTCAGGCAACTCTCCCTGCTGCATGGCGAGCGATATCTCCGCCACCTTGCGTTGGGCTACCGGCCTGACTGCCGGGCCACTCATGCCGCACAGCAGGTTCCCAATCACAGGTCTTCCTACATGCGGGTCGACTTCGAGTGCCGAGATGGTATTGATGAGTGACAAGCCGTCTGCGCCGCCCTTGAACGCCGCTGTGGCGTCTGCGACAATGCTCGTCGTGTTGGGTGATAGTTTGGCGTAGAGCGGCACATCGACTGCGTCGCGCACTGCCGAGACGACCCCGTGTATGAGGTCGGGCTGCTGGCCGATGATAAGCGCCCGACTGCCGGGCTTGGCGTGTGGGCAGGAGAGATTCAGTTCGAGTGATTCCGCCCCTGCGGCGACCAGTTTCTGTGCAACCATCGCATATTCCTCCGCATCTCCCCCGAAGATGGAGATTAGCATCGGTTTGCTAAATGTCTCAGTCTGCAGTAGTTCAGCGAACACGTCTGCTCCAGGGTTGGGCAGTCCCATGGCGTTGAGTACCACGCTGTCCGCAGCCTCGACGCACACAGGTCCAGGATACATCTCACGCGGTTCAGGTCCAATGCTCTTGCTGACTAGACCCCCGCAAGCGGTGGCAGCAACCCTGTGCAGCGCGGCCGCGTTACCACCTTGGATTCCACTGGCTAACATCAACGGGTTGGCCATCTCCAAACCGGGCAGTGTCACCCCGAGATTCGCCATCCTTCCCGCCCTGCCGTCCGGCCGGCACTCTTCAAGCGTTCCGTCCGACTCGCACACCCGATGACAGCCGAGTCCTCTTCACTCGCAGAAGCTGCACGACGGCTGCTGCGCACTGATGGTTGTACGCTTGCGGTTCCCGATAGATTGCGTCCCGAGGCCGAGCGGATAGCCTTGGCCATTTCCGATGCGCTGCCGAGCCTACTGCGCGAACCTCAAGTAATCTCAGACGCCGACGAATCAAATTCTTGGACGCGGATAAGAATCAGTACGGGTGAGGTACTGCTCGCCCAGATTGGAGGAGATGAACCCGGTTACGATGTATGTTGGGTTCCCGAATCGAATGACCTCGATTTCCTTTGGGTGAGGTTCACTCGTCTGGTCACCTCACTGATCGAAGCTGGCTATCCAGGGTGTGTGGACTGTGGGGGAACCGAGGCGACCGAGCCTTGGGAA
>CAXEUS010000137.1:0-20253 GCA_963999385.1 uncultured Candidatus Poseidoniales archaeon
ATCGGCGCGCGTGGACTCGCCATGACCCTGAATCGTATCATCGACAGGGATGTCGATGCCGCCAACCCGCGCACAGCTGATCGTCATCTCCCTTCGGGCGCGATGTCACTGGGAACTGCATGGGCGCTCGCTGTGGTGTTTCTGGGGATGCTGCTTACAGGCGCGTGGCAACTAAACATGGTGGCGCTGCAGATGGCGTGGCTACCGGTAGTCGTGTTCGTAATCTATCCTTACCTCAAACGGGTCACTTGGCTCTGCCACTTCTGGCTGGGTGGCTGCCTCGCACTCGCGCCAGCAGGAGCGTGGCTAGGAATAGTAGGAGACGACCTCGGCTGGGCTGCCATCACAGAATTACACTGGTACCCCGAGGTGTTCCTGATTTCGATGGGTGTGATTTTCTGGATTGCAGCATTCGATCTCAATTATTCTCTGATGGATATCGACAATGACCGAGAGGCGGGAATCCACTCATTCCCGGTGAGATTTGGAGAGGAGAACACTGGGCCTACCTCAATCAAATTCACCATTGCATGGCTATTCTGTTTCGCCATGGCTGACCCCACTGACAACATTCTCTTCTTCATGTCAGTGATACTGATGGCCTTCATCAATATCCATGTAATCGACCAGCGTGATTCACTTGCGGACTTCCAGAAAACTTTCTTCCGCACCAGCGTACTCACCGGCTGGGTAATCCTCGCAGGATTGGTGATCTGATGGCTGGACTCGCTGTAGTAACCGGGGGTGGGCGAGGGATTGGTGCCGCGATTTCCAAGAGATTGTCTGATGAGGGATATCGCGTTCTTCTCACCTACCATACCAACAGCCAAGCTGCTGAGATGATCATCTCTGAACTAAAGGAGAGTGAACACGACTGCTTCGCCGCTAAGGTCGACTGTGGTGACGCATCCGAGGTAATGGTTCTGGCAGACCATCCGTGGGTGAGAGAGGGTGTTGACGTGTTGGTGCTCAACCACGGAATGTACGAGCGCGCACCGGCAGGTGAACTCACACCCGAGGCGATGGAGCGGACGATGGCTGTCAACTTCACCGGGGCGTATCTCGTATGGGAGGCGCTCGCTGATCATCTCGTGGATGATGCTCGCATAGTAGCCATCGGCAGTCAACTGGGCATCAAGGGGAGCGGGCATGGAGCGGACTATGCAGCAAGCAAGGGGGCGCTGCACGCATGGGCAAGATCACTTGCCCTAGATGTTGCGCGTGGCGGCCAACGAGTGAACGTGGTGGCGCCTGGGGCTATCGATACGGCAATCGTCGGAGACGACTCCCCAGAAGAGCGCGAGCGCAGGATGCAGGGAATCCCGATGGGAAGGCTTGGAACCCCCGATGAAATCGCGGGAGTAGTATCCTTTCTCGTCGGCCCAGACTCGTCATACTTGACCGGTTCTGTGGTACACGTGAACGGTGGACTTTACCATCCGTGACCACAGGCTGGCGACCGTGAATTGAAGGGCGGTCGCCTTCAGCACCAGCGCCCGGAGGAAGTACATGGCGGACCTGCGCGATGATGCGAGCGACCCATTCGACCTGTCGAAAGCGTTGGCTGGCGCGGCAGCTGGAAGGTTGGATCCGGAAGTCTCCCGATTCCATCTTCACGCCGAATACGACATGGCTGGCGACCAGCAAGTAGCAATTGATAAAATATATTCTCAATTAGAAAATTCTCAGGATAGATGCATCCTCCTCGGAGTCACCGGCTCGGGCAAGACGTTCGCCATGGCGCACGTGATTGAGCGACTTAATCGTCCGACACTGGTACTCAGTCACAACAAGACTCTGGCCCGTCAACTTTGGCAGGAGTTGTCGAACTACTTTCCCAAGAATGCTGTCGAGTACTTTGTCAGCCACTATGATTACTACCAACCAGAGGCATATCTCCCTAAACGAGACCTGTACATCGACAAGGAACTGTCTCTGAACGAGCGTATCGAGCAGGAGCGGTTCGCTACAGTCGCCTCGATGGTCAGCCGCCCGGACGTAATCGCTGTCGGTACCGTATCCGCAATCTACGGTCTCAACCCTCCAGAGACATTCCTACAGCAACACGCCCGTGTTCACGTTGGCCAGCAGATTGATCCCCTCGACCTGGTGCGGCAACTGGTCGAACTACAGTATCGGCGAGTGACCGGTGAAATCACCCGCGGCGAGGTTCGCTGTCGGGGCGAGGTGGTCGACGTCTGGATGCCCAGCCGCGACGATCCGCTCAGAATTCGCTTTGACCTCGACGGCGTGAATCGCATCCAAGTGTGCGAGGCGGTGTCGTGGGAACCACTGGATGAACTCGATGAGGCATGGGTGCATCCGAAAGAATTCTTCATGACATCCCCCGAGCGTTTTGCACTAGCTCTGGAGGACATTGAAATTGAACTCGCAGAAAGGATTGCATGGTTCGAGAAAGAAGGCATGGAATTGGAGGCTCACCGGTTGGAAACAAAGACTAGGTTCGACCTTGAGATGCTGCGGGAAACGGGTCACTGCAAGTCAATTGAGAACTATTCACGCCACTTCGACGGCCGCACTACCGGTGTCCGTCCCTACTGCCTGCTGGACTTCCTCGGTGCCTGTGCAAACCAGTTTCACGGCGACCCGCAGAAGTATCTTGTAATCATGGATGAGAGCCACGTCACCCTACCTCAATTGCAGGGAATGCATGCCGGTGATCACTCAAGGAAAGCCAACCTCATCGAGCATGGATTCAGGCTGCCATCGGCGTTCGATAATCGTCCTTTACGTATCGATGAATTCCAGGAACTTGTACCCCAGATGATGTATGTCTCCGCAACCCCAGGGGAACGAGAACTGCGACATCTGACAGAAGTTACTGGTCAAGAAGTTCCTGAATCCCTGATGCACGTGTCAGGCGGTGGGGGGGCGCACAAACCCGAACTCTCGAGTGCAGCGACAACTACGAGCCTTCTGGAATCACTCGAGGTCATCGACGGAATCGCTCGTATGGAAATCAGACCAACTGGTCTGCTCGACCCAGCAATCGAAGTTCGACCTACGGAAGGACAAATGCAGGACCTCCTCGATGAGATTAATGCCAGAGTGGAGGACGATGAGCGGGTGTTGGTCACAGTGCTGACCATCAAGTTCGCTGAGGAGGTTTCCAATTACCTACAGAGTATGGGCGTCAAGGCGCACTATCTGCACTCGGAAATCGACACGATAGAACGCTCGGAGATCATCAAGGCGCTGAGACTTGGCCATATCGACGTCATCGTAGGAATCAACCTGCTCAGGGAAGGGTTAGACATTCCCGAGGTGTCTCTGGTCGCCATATTCGACGCTGACCGTCAGGGGTTTCTTCGCAACGAACGCTCTCTGCTACAGACGATAGGCAGGGCGTCGCGCAACGAGAACGGCAAGGTCATCCTCTACGCCGATTCGATGTCCGATTCGATGCGCTCAGCCATCACCCAGACCCTTGAGCGCCGCCAACGCCAGCAGCAGCATAACGAAGCGCACGGAATCGAGCCGATGACAATCGTGAAGGCGCTACCGACGATGGGAGTCGATACAAATGACCTGCTGGCAGGAACCTCCGGAAAGGGAATCGGTGGGGGCAGGAGATTTGTGGGTGGATTCTCAGGACAGACTGGAAAAGATAGTGACGAAAGGGACCTCGTCAAGCGCTTCGACCTCGGAGCGGGAGCATGGGCTCCTGGAGAGGACCTTGTGAGCAGAATGAGTCAGCCTGCGTGGGCGGATGTGGCCGACACGGTGCTGATGGACGATTTGGACAGCGAATCGGGGGCCGTCGCAGATAGAGGGCGAATCATCGAGAGGTTGCAGAAGGAGATGAAGGCGGCAGCCGGAAGATTGGACTTCGAAAGGGCAGCATCACTGCGCGACCGCATCTTTGAGTTGCAGAATGAAACGGATTGATTGTAAACGATACGGGGACTCTACGGTCCGTGCGCAGGCTGGAAATCGTCATCATTACTCAAGGCCCGGAGCTATACAGCACCACTCGGTTGGCCTCAGCCGCGCGGGCTCGAGGCCACGGTGTCAGCCATCTGAATCCAACACGCTGCACTATTCGCATGGGCTCCGAGGAGCGGGGGGTGCTCTACAATGGTCAGCGCATCGTGCAGCCGATGGACTGTCTTGTTCCACGAATCGGCGCTTCGATCACTCAACATGGCCTCAGAGTCCTGCGCCAATTCGAGAGCGAAGGTGTGCTGCTGCTGAACAGCAGCCGCGGCATCGCCGAGAGTCGAGATAAGTTGCGTGCCCTGCAAGCGTTCGATGCCGCCGGGCTGGATATCCCGAAGACCGCATATGCACGCGGAGCGGGGGATTTGCGTCGCGCATTGGGGGAGGTAGGTGGACCACCTGTCATCCTGAAACTGCTCGAAGGGACGCAGGGAATCGGGGTAATGCGCTGTGACACACAGGCGAGCGCTGAGTCGGTCGTAGACGTTCTTTCCCGATTGCAACAACCAATCATCGTGCAGGAGTACGTGCGGGAGGCGCGTGGACAGGACTTGCGCATCATAGTCGTCGGGGACAGAGCGGTGGCAGCGATGCGCCGAAGTTCTGGAGGGGACTTTCGTTCCAACATCCATCGAGGAGGCAAGGGTACGGCTGTCACCCTGGACGCTGAGACCGAGAAATTCGCTATCGAGGCCTCCCGATGCCTCGGTCTGTGTGTAGCAGGAGTAGACGTGTTGGAATCGGACCGCGGACCATTGCTGCTCGAGGTCAATTCGTCACCAGGACTCGAGGGCATCGAGGGTGCGACGAACATCGATGTGGCCAACGAAATCATCTCCGAGGTCGAACGCATCAGCGACTGAGGTGCTCTCAATCCCATCATCGCCCACCCAACGCTTCATTTCCGGGTGGCCGCTGGCGATGAGTCGATGGCGCTAGAAGCCGATGACTTTGACATCCCTGTAAGGGACTATGACTTCGCTGCTATCAGCGCTGCTGACGCAGGAGATGTGTCAGGTCTAATCGATGCGATGGCGACCGCTGGGGGATTCAGCGCCACCAAGTTAGCATGTGCGCGCGACCTCCTGCGCGACATGTTCGCAGCGTTAGATGAGGCTGGCAACAAAGAGGAGCACAGGCATCTGAATTGGCTCTCATTCCCTGCCGCGCTGTGCGCCACTGGAACACGGGGATTCTTCGTAGAGGCTCTCCGGCGCAAGCGATTCAATGTTGTCGTGACCACCTGTGGGACGTTAGACCATGACATCGCGCGCACGCATGAGAAATACTACCACGGATCGTTTGAACTGGATGATACCGAACTCGGAGAACAAGGGCTCAACCGACTTGGGAACGTGATTGTGCCTAACTCCAGTTATGGGGAAACCATCGAGAAGGTGTTGCTGCCGATGCTCGCTGAGATTGAGGAGGAACGACGAGTGGAGGCGCCCGATGACCCATGGAGAGGATTTGGCAGCGTAGAACTGTGCTGGGCAATAGGGGATAGAATCGAAAACGAAGAGAGCCTGCTTCACCATGCTGCGAGGAGTCGCATCCCATTGGTCATTCCAGGAATATATGACGGGGCTGTAGGGGCGCAACTGTTCATGCACAGACAGCGGTCATCTGACTTCAGGCTGGACCTGCTTGCCGACCAGCAGATACTATCCGATCTTGTTTGGACAGCCGACGCTTCGCACGCGCTGATAGTGGGAGGGGGCATCAGCAAGCATCACGTCATCTGGTGGAATCAGTACCGAGGTGGACTAGACTCAGCGGTGCAAATCACAACTGCCCCTGAACATGATGGCTCGCTTTCAGGAGCGAGGCTGCGCGAAGCGGTCAGTTGGGGCAAGGTGCGACCAGAGGCGCCGCAAGTCGTTGTCGAAGGAGATGCTAGCGTTCTGCTTCCGCTGCTCGGAGTCGATCTGTTCAGCGACTAAATCAATTATCGAGGTGGGCGGCGATGCACTCCATCAGTCCCACCCGCAACGGAATCACAGGATGCCATCCCTCTGCACCAGCCTGCTGCAATGCTGAATGAAGCGGAGCTAGATCAGGGCGTGATGAGCGATCCACAACCGCCCCTAGGGGTGTTTCAGAAGGAGCGAGGTCTGCAATAGTAAGCGAGCTACCGCGCACGGCATGCAAACGAGACCAGAGCATATTGAGTTCAGAGAACATTACTTCGTGAGACCAGCCGCGGCGACCACTCGCGTGAAGCACCCCAACTTGTGGATTGCGAAGAAGCGGGATAACAGCATCGAGCAGGTCGCGAACATGCATCCACCAGCGTAGATGTTCTTCGCGAGAAGGGTCAGAATCTCCTTCTTGTAGCTGGTCGAGTGCCGACTCGATATCCCTTGGCCCCCACAGACCGGAACCACCGGGAATGTAGAGGTCGTGTAGCACGAGCTCGCACGTGACGGTGCAGGGTGGTGATTCGATTGAGGATGGGCGAATGAGCAGATCACACGATTCAGGAAGAGTACCGACTCCATCCCAGCAGACAATGGTGGTATCCGATATGTCAGTCGAGGCTGCTGTGAGTGCATTAGACTGCTCGATATCAGCACGTTCCAGCCGGTCCGCAAGCCCTCGACCGAGCAACGAATCATGGCCGTGGATGTGAACAGCCGACATCGGCAACCACCTCACGCGACCTGGTCGGCCTCGAGTCCCTTGGCGGTCTGCTCAAAGATGCTGAGAGCCTCTGCCACATCATCGGCGGATATATTCAGGCTCGGTCGTAAGCGAATGCTCTCCATTCCCGATTTGAGAGACAACATACCGGCATCTAGGGCGTTAGCATGGAAGGTGTCACGCATTTGTCGAGATGGGAGGGTGAAGGCAGCGAACAGACCACGTCCGCGCACGTTGCTTATTGAGTCAAGGCGTTCGGACAGTTCACCCAATCCAGCGAGCAACTCATCTCCCATCAATCGAGCATTGTCAACCAGATTCTCTTCATCAATCACTTCGAGACAGATGGCACCACGAACCATGTCAATCAGGTTTCCACCCCACGTGGAATTGATGCGGCTGCTGCTCGTGAAGACATTGTCCATATTCTCATCCAGACGCGGCCCAGCCATCATACCGCATATCTGCATCTTCTTGCCGAATGCGAGGATGTCGGGTTCGAATCCCATGTGCTCGTGCGACCACATCTTACCGGTCAACCCCATGCCAGTCTGCACTTCGTCGACGATGAACAGTGCACCTATGTCGTGCGTTGTGCGATGCAAATCCCTGAGGTAAGAATCCCGGAAATGGTTGTCTCCACCTTCGCCCTGAATCGGCTCCACAATCACTCCAGCGATACTATCTGGATCAGCCTCTGCAGCCGCTGTGAGTTGCTCTAGCGACTCAGCCTCAGCCTCGTCAAGGCGAGCGGATTCTGTTTCATCGATTGGAAAGTGTATCTTCGGATTCGAGATGCGCGGCCAGTCGAACTTGACATAGCGATCCGTCTTGACTGGATCAGTATTGGTCACTGACATCGTGTAACCTGAGCGACCATGGAATGCCTCCTCAAGATGAGCGATACTCAAATTGGGGCGGTCGTCACCACCAGACAATCCCTTGCGAGTACGGTCCTGCTGCTTCCAATCCATAGCTGCTTTGAGGCAGTTCTCGACCCCGAGCGCACCACCGGCGATGAAGAACATATGTGGTAGATAGTCCGGCCTAGAGAGACGGGCGATGGTATCGATTGCCTCGGCCATCTCAACCGAATATAGGTCGCTGTTGGTGATGTTGTTCACCGCAATGCGACCCAGACGTGCCTCCTGTTCAACCAACCTAGGATGATTCCACCCAATCGGCATAGTAGCGAAGCAGGAGAACAAGTCGAGAACCTCTCGGTCACGACGGCTGTCGTGGATTCGACAGCCGTGTGAACGGTCAAGGTCGACAACCAATTCGTAGCCGTCAGCAAGGATGTTCCGCGACAGCGACGAATGGACCTCATCCGGCCTCATCCTAACCACAACCGCGTGCCTCAGTTGACCTCTTATTGCATTGCCGGCGCGGGTGTTTGACCACCGTCGGGCATCATGGGGCAGAGGCCGGTTCGTCCGGTATTCCAGATAGGTGAGTGGTAATCGCTGTAAACATCTCATCGAGATCATCATGAATCTCAAAAAGGTTGATGTCGTCCGGTGAAATCGTAGAGTTTTCAAGCATCAAATCCCAATTGATAATTCCATTCCACCAATTAGAATTCCACAGATATATTGGCAGCGGTCGCTGAACCTTTCCAGTCTGCAACAAGGTCAGAACTTCGAACAACTCGTCGAGCGTCCCATAGCCACCAGGAAAACAGATGATCGCCTTTGCCAGATAGACAAACCAAAACTTGCGCATGGCGAAGTAACGGAAGTTGAAAGCGAGCTCCGGGGATATCTCTTCATTCAGACCCTCTTCGGTTGGTAGTTCAATTCCCAATCCAACCGATCGACCTCCGGCAATTCGAGCGCCACGGTTTGCAGCCTCCATAATACCTGGGCCGCCGCCCGAAGTCACGTGAAATCGCTGCGAACCGTCCGGGCGCGAGCCTCCGCCGTCCTCTGGTTTCGCTATCGCCCATGCTGTCAGTCGCTCAGAGAGTTCCTGGGCAACCAGAGCATCTGGATGATCTGCCTCCAGACGTGCTGAACCGAAGAAGACGATTGTATCGTGGACACCTTCCTTCTCCAGTAGATCTCGCGGTTCAATGTATTCAGCGAGTAGCCGCAATGGTCTAGCCGCGCGGCTTTGCATCCATTCCGAGTTATCCCAAGGTACATCTCTTTCCATTCCAGTCACCTGCTGCACGTCAACCCCATCTCAGAAAAAGGCATGGAGTGAGAACTGAGCGGAAGATATCCCCCTCTGGTGGGCGAACTGAGGGATTGACCGGATAGACAATACATGTTCTCAACCCGGTATTATCCGATAATTCAATTGTGATTCCGTACGAATATTTCCGTAGTTCATAGTTGAAATATTTGACAATATTTGTAATATGTAAGCCAGTTTGTATTGAGAACTTCTAATCATTTGCACCCTCTATATTTCACTCTACGCAATTGAAAAATCGCAGATTATGCGCTAATCTCAATTGAAATATAATATCAGTCATTCAGGATATAGTTAATATACCGACCCAAGGTGTCGAATGATGACCGAGTTGGGATGCACGGGATGAAGAAAGGAAAGAGGGATTACAAATGACAGATGATGGATTTAGAATTCAGGAACTGCTAGAGAGAGAGGTATACGTGAACAAGAAGCACGTAGGTACCATCGTTGGTGAGCGATATCATCCGAACGAAGAGCGTGTCTCCTCGATGCGGATACAGGTCGCGCCTGACGTAGCTGACGAGTTCATGCGTAAGCCCGCTGAGTTCGCTCCGCTCTCGAAAGAACTGCTTCACAGCATTCAGAACGATGGATCAGTGAAGCTATCGAAGTCGATGCGTGAACTACAGCGCAGGTGGAGAAACACCGTGAGAATTGACGAGCAACTCTACTCCCCAGACGAATTACTCGACAGAGCCGTACTCGATACCCAGGGGACGGAGATTGGCGTCATCATCGGGCTGGTCAAAGTCAAGCGTACTTACCGAGGAGTTGTCGTCAAGATGCGTCCCGTAGTTCGCCGTCGCCATGCTACGCCGGATGTTGTGAATGTCCCCGTTGCGTTCCTGGCGCGTACACGTGCTCGTCTCGATGAAGTTGTACTGTCACGTACTTTCGAGAAGTTGATGAGTCTCCCGAGTTACCTGAAGTTGAACCCTTGAAAACAGTGAGTGAATGTCTTGACCGGCATCGTTATTTCACCAATCAATGTGGCTGAGCCTGCTCTGGGCGGGTAGCTTAGGTTGGTTGGAGCACCCGGCTGATAACCGGGAGGTCGCCGGTTCAAATCCGGCCTCGCCCACTCCCATTAATTCGGTTGAAAATACCTCGTACTGTACTACAACCGGACCTGTATAGGCAGGGAAAGCCCTTCAAGAGGAAAGGGCTCGGCCCAACTGAGGAGAGCAGATGCCTGTCGTCTCCGGCACCAACGGAGGACAGTTGGCTTCCGCATTAGCTGACGAACTCGGATTTGAGCATCATCCGCTTGATGCTCGTCGCTTTCCAGACTCTGAAGGGTACGTGCGAGTGCCTGCCGAAAGTATCGATGCAGTGCGATCCGAACCGGTAGTCATCGTTGCCAGCACCTTCCCCGACTCTGGAATTGTCGAGGCGTTGCTGCTGCTCGAGGCTATCCAAGACGTGCGTTCCGGGGATTTGACCAACCTTACAGGCAGCAGTCCAGAGATTCTCGATGCGGTCGGACCTGGGGTCTTCCTCGCAATACCCTACTTTGGATACTCCCGACAGGATAAGCGCTTCCAACAGGGAGAAGTCGTCTCCGCGGCGCTCATCGCCCGTTTGTTCTCTCGACGTTGCGATGGACTGGCTGTGCTAGACCTGCATGCTCCCGCGGTGCTATCGGAACTCAGCGTTCCCGTTGCATTCACCAGTTCCATGCCGGAAATCTCCGACCACCTGAAGCAGGTCATCTCACCTGACTTCGTACTGAGTCCCGACAAGGGTGCAATTGAGCGAGCCACAGAAGTCGCCAACCGCATCGGCTGCGATTTCTCCTACTTGGAGAAGAAGAGAATTGACGCACACACCATCGAACACACCCCGAAGGACCTCGACGTCGAAGGATCGGTGGTTGCCATCGTCGATGACATGATCAGCACCGGTGGCACCATCTGCAAAGCTGCTGACGCCCTACGTCGACAGGGGGCTGCTCAGGTTCACGCCGCCTGCACTCATGGCCTGTTCACGGGAGGAGCGCTGAGCCGCCTCGACGCGCACGTGGACGGCGTCCACGCCACCGACTCGCTACCTAACCCGCGCTCGAACGTCTCCGCCGCCCCTGCCCTGGCTCGCGGAATCCAAGAACTGCTAGATGGCCTGTGAGACGTTGCTTTGTCCCTCGCCAGCCCCTGAGGGGCTCTCGCGTTCATTCAGTTGGATTTATACGGGTCACGCCCTCGGCCGGCCTATCCCACAGGAGGAGTGAATCCAATGAGTGTGCATGTGAATTTTGAGACCCCTGAACAGATACAGGAACGCGTCTATGACCTCGTCAAGAAACTCGCCCGCGACGGCAAAGGCCGAGTGAAGAAAGGCATGAATGAGGTCATCAAGGTCAGCGAGCGAGGCGATGCCAAGTTGGTTGTGATGGCCGAAGATGTCAATCCAGGAGAAATGATGGTCCCGATTCCGATGATTTGCAAGGAACGAGGAATCCCCTACCTCTACGTGTCAAGCCAAGAGTACCTCGGCGACGCAGCGGGGCTCCCAACAAATCGCAAGACATCCGCCATCGCGGTGCTGTCTGTTGACCAGTCCATTGAGGACGAACTGAAGGATCTCGCCAGTCAGGCAACCGAACTCGGCAATTAATCAGGTGAGTGAAGATGTCCCAGGAAGGATGGCCTGCAGAGGTTGTAGAGGTAGTAGGACGCACCGGAATGACTGGTGAGGCCACCCAAGTGAAGGTGCGCGTGAACGACGCACCTAACCCGCGTGACGTTGGGCGCATCATCACCCGCAACGTAGTGGGTCCAATCAGAGTCGGTGACATATTGATGCTCAGGGACACGGGGCGCGAGGCGCGCAAGTTGAATGTGAGGTGAACTCGATGCCTGAACGCCGTGTATGTGACTTCAGCGGAGAGGAGATTGAGCCGGGAACTGGCACTATGTTCGTGCGCCGCGATGGCACCGTTCTCTGGTTCAAGAGCAGCAAAGCGCGCAAGAATCTGTTGAAACTCAAGCGCAACGCTCGCAAAGTGAAGTGGACGCGCCATTACGTCAAAGGCGGCATACAGCGAGGATAATCTTCCTGAGCGGTTCGCTTAAACGAGAAGGGCCGCACGGGCGCCCCCATGGGGAACATGCAGACGTCCTTCGTGATGGTGAAGCCTGACGGTGTTCAGCGTGGCTTAGTTGGAGAAATCGTCTCCCGCTTCGAGAACAAGGGGCTACGCCTTGTAGGCATGCGACAACTCATCCCGAGCGAAGAATTGGCGGCAGCGCACTACGAGGTGCACAAGGAACGGCCGTTCTACCCTGGACTGATTGAATTCATCACTTCAGGACCAGTGGTAGCGATGGCTTGGCGCGGCACTGATGCCATCTCGGTCTGTCGCAACGTCATCGGTCCGACTGACGGTAGTTCTGCACCTGGAGGCACAATCCGCGGAGATTTCGCACTTGAAATCGGCAAGAATCTGGTGCATGGCAGCGATGGAGAGGACACGGCTGCCTACGAACTCGGACTATGGTTCCCAGAAGGTGAGAACTCATGGAAACGAGTCACAGAGGATTGGGTCTACGAGTGATCCCTTCCATCAAATAACGAATAGAGAGGCAGGTGACATGCATGACAAATCGCCGACAACCGATTGTAGCTGTGCTAGGTCACGTTGACCATGGTAAGACCAGTCTTCTCGACCACGTCCGTTCTCTGGGTGTTGAGCGGCAAGCATCAGTGATGGCACGGGAAGCAGGGGGCATCACGCAGCACATCGGGGCTACCGAGGTCCCTGCGGACCTACTCAACGAATTGTGTTCCTCGCTGATGGGTGGCAAGCAGTTCGAATCACCCGGGCTGCTGTTCATCGACACCCCCGGTCACCACTCATTCTCGACTCTGCGCGCACGCGGTGGCTCTCTAGCGGACATAGCAATCCTGGTAATCGACATCATGGAAGGTTGTCAGCCACAGACGCTCGAATCCTTGCGGGTCCTGCGCCAAGCGCGCACACCGTTCGTAATCGCCGCCAACAAAGTCGATCGCATCTACGGTTGGGATTCCAAAGAAGGACGAGCGATGGGGCATTCACTCAGGAACCAGACCAAGGAGGTTCAATCTCTGTTCAACAAACGATTCTACGAATTGGTCGGAGAATTTGCTGCTGAAGGATTCAATCTAGAACGCTACGACGAGATAGAGGACTTCACTCAGTGTGTGGCGCTGGTCCCCTGCTCAGCCAAGGAAGGAGAGGGTATCCAAGATCTGCTAGCTGTGGTCATTGGTCTAGCAGAGCGTTATCTGGCAGAACAACTCGCGGATGTCGAGGGGGCTGCAGAGGCGACCGTACTCGAAATGAAGGAGGAACGGGGTCTTGGAAAGACATTGGACATCATCCTGCACCGCGGTACTCTCAGCAAGGGAGACGAGATTGCGCTCGCCACCTCTGATGGTCCGAGAATCACCAGAATCCGTGGCATGTTTAGCCCGCGCGGTATGTCTGAGATGCGCGACGCCGGCGACCGGTGGGATGCAATCGAAGAGGTTAGTGCTGCAGCGGGATTGAAACTAAGCGCGCCCAATCTTGAAGGTGTGTTGGCAGGAACAACCCTGCGCGCTCTTCCAGACGACGACTCGCGTGATGATGTTCTGTCCGCTGTGTCCTCGGAATGCGAAATCTCTGTCCAATTAGATGAGGAGGGGGTCGTCATCAAGGCGGACACACTCGGTGGACTGGAGGCGTTGGCGTCAGAGTTGCGTGAGCGTGAAATCCCTGTGCGTCACGCTGGTATCGGCCCCGTTAACAAACGCGATTTCCGAGCCGCCGAATCCGCGGCTGAACCCTTGCAGCAGGTCATCCTGACGTTCAACACGTATGTACTTCCTGAAGTAGAAGCAGAGTTGGCTGGAGAGGATTGTGAGGTGAAGCATATCGGATCAGAGATTATCTATCACACTCTGGAGAAGTTTGAGGAATGGCAGGAGGTCAGAGGAGCCGAACTGCAGGAATCCCAACGAGAACAACTGATTCATCCTGGTCGAATTCTAGTACTCAAGGACCACACATTTCGTAGGAACAATCCAGCTGTGGTAGGAATTCGGGTGCTGGCGGGGCGAATTCATGTCGGTCAGCGATTGTTGAAACAAGACGGGCAACGGTTAGGTCAAGTGAAGTCAATCCGTTCCGGTGAGCAATCTCTCAAGGAATCACAACAGGGTGACGAAGTGGCAATCTCAGTGAATGGAGTCACTGTTGGCAGACACTTCGACGAGGAGGATGTACTGCTAGTTGACATTCCCGCAGCACACGTGCGCCCACTGCAGAAAGGGGGCTCACTGACTGATCCGGAAATCGAGGTACTCGACGAACTCATAGAGTTGCACCGAAGCGGAAAGGTGAATGATAAAGATGGGCAATTTTGGGGTCTTTGAAGCATATTTCACAAGTGGTGCAGCAACCAATCATCGGACTCTACGAGATGATATTCAGCCAAAGTACGCACGAAGTGCGCTTGAAGACTCAACCCCCAACGTTGAAGTAGGATTCCTAAGGGTCGTTGGCTGCGTTCAACGCTCAGAGGGATGCTCATGGCAGCAGGATATGGAGCACAGGCCGCCGTTGGCGGTGATGGTAGGACAAGGGACCTGATAGCAACCGTAAGCGCCATCTCGAACGGCCTGATGAACGAGGTTGCCAAGGTAATCATCGGCAAGAACGAGAATCTGCGTCGCGTCAGCATCGGAATCCTGTCAAACGGCAATATGCTGCTAGAGGATTTCCCAGGGTTGGCAAAGACGCTGCTCGCCAACACCTTCGCCCGTGCTCTCGGATGCAAGTTCAAGCGTGTGCAGTTCACCCCTGACCTACTCCCCTCGGACATCACTGGGACATACATGTATGACCAGCGAGCGGGGGAGTTCAAGCTCAGGCCCGGTCCGCTGTTCTCCAACATCCTACTCGCAGACGAAATCAACCGTGCACCACCTAAGACACAGGCCGCTCTACTGGAGGCGATGGAGGAGAAGCAGGTGACGATTGAGGGTATTACTCACAAGTTGCCTGCACCCTTCGTCGTGCTGGCCACACAGAACCCGATTGAGCAGGAAGGTACCTATCCGCTTCCCGAGGCACAGATGGACCGCTTCCTGATGAAGATGTCAATGGGTTACCCTGACCGTGCTGAGGAGAAGGCTATTCTGGCCCGTCGAAAGTTGCGAGGAAAGGACGACCACGATGTAGCCCAAATCACCTCTCCAAAGAAGGTGGTCGCCATGCAGAAGGCGCTCGAGACCGTGCACGTCGACCCGGCCATCCTATCGTACATAGTCGAGATTGTGCAGCGAACCCGAGAGGATCACCGCATCATCTGCGGTTCCAGTCCTCGTGGTAGCCAGAACCTGTTCAAGTCTTCCAGAGCGGCGGCGGCCATCGATGGTCGAGATTATGTCATCCCCGATGACATCAAGGGAATCGCACTACAAATCATCAGCCACAGAATCGTGCTCAAGCCCGAAGCCAAGATACGAGGCATCACGGGCATGCACATCACACGGAAGATTCTCTCTGAGGTCCCCGTGCCGGTCATCCAACCCGCTTGATGAGCCGCTCTGTAGCGCACATCACATCGCGACAGTGATGAAGGTTCAAGTGGCGTGGACGTTGCGAGACGGACTAGCGTTGGTTGGAGGTTAGCACATGAATCCCTACAAGATGGTAATCGCATGCACTAACCAGAAGGGTGGATGCTCGAAGACCACCACTGCGGTCAACCTCGCCACAGTACTCGCCGAAGGCAACCCCAAGATGGGTATCCCTCCACGCAAGGTGCTGCTCGTCGACCTTGACCCACAAGGTAACGCTTCAACCTCGTTCGGCATTGACAAGAGCAAGGTCAACCGCACGGTCTACGACCTGCTGATGAATGATCTGGGCGAGGAGCTCCCAGTGCTCGATGAGTATCTCTGCCATCCTGAATTCATCTCGGATCAGATGCAGGAAACCTGGAAGAAATCGTATCTGAATAAGAAACTACCAAAGAAATTGAAGGTGGATAATCTCTGGTTGCTCCCATCCAATATCCAACTATCAGGGGCTGAAATTGAACTAGCCACCCGCATCGGTCGTGAGACCCGTCTAAAGGAAGGACTCGCATCCGCTATGGAGGAGTTCGACTACATCATCATCGACACGCCACCGAGCCTCGGACTGCTGACCATGAACGCGCTGGCGGCCGCCAACTGGATTCTGATTCCTGTGCAGACTGAGTACTACGCGCTTGAGGGGATGAGCAGCCTGATGAACTCAATCAAACTGGTACAGCAGCGCATCAATCCGAATCTGAAGTTGTTCGGAATCGCACTTACCATGTTCGATAAAAAAACTAAATTGAGTAAATTCGTCGCCGATGAAGTGCGCAAGTACTTCGAGGAACAGGTTTTCCAGACCATGGTTCCACGCAGCACACGCGTGGCTGAAGCACCTCGCGATGGCGCTCCAATTGTCTTGCTGGATAACCCCATCAAGCGCAACAAAGGAAGCCATGCCTACTGGTCTCTTGGGCGAGAAGTACATCGTAGAGTGTTGAAGATTCGGAAAAAATACGGTATCAAAGAAGTTAGCAAACTGAAGTTGAGCAAGATTAGCGCGGGTGACTGAAGTCTCGGCTAGAATATGGTCGTCTATAGCCCGACGGGTGGCAATTACGCGCAGAATAGAGCAGTAGTCATCCGATTTGACCGTCATGCTTCTATAACCGTGAGTAACAACCTCGTCTTGGTGAACAGATGGGATCCCCAGACATGACTTCGGTGAGCGTGAGTTTCGAGGTGCGCAGACAGTTGAATTCGATGCGCGCGCTAGGCAATTACGGTAGCGTCGATGAACTGCTGCTGCACATGCTCAAAGCGCATCGATTGAACCACATACAAGCAGATGGCGACCGGCTACGCGCACGCATTGCTGAGCTAGACGACACCGATATCGCCGACCTGGTCGCTCGACTCGACCTATCCCCCTACGAGGCGTGATGAACATGAAAGGTCAGGCTCCTGCATATTGGGTCGAAGCGAAGACACTGGTGCTCGGTCTGTTCGATGAAGACAGTGATGAGAGTTCACTGCTCCAATTAGCTGCATGCAACCGCATTGAACTGCACGCGACCAGCAGCACGTGGAACACGCTGCTCTGGATGCTTGCCACCGGCCTCAGGGGAGATGATGGCCGTGGCATCAGCGGGGCAGAACTCGGAGAATTACGCTCTAGGCTACCCGTAGTGTTCCATTGAGCACTGATGGCACACAGCGCTGCTCAACAGCCGTGGAATGAAGGGGACTACTGCTTGTCCTGTGACGACAGCCACTGGTGCCCATAGTAGGACCACTGCTCCATCGTCCACCCAGATGGTAGTCCACCTTCGGGAAGTTCAGGCGCGCCATCTGGCAGTTCGGTCATGGACTCACCAGTTGAGTCCGGTTCAGGTGCAGGGGACGGCTCGGGGTCCGATTCAGGCTCAGGCTCCTCCGTTGGGGATTCACTTGAATCTGGAGAAGGAGAATCGATCTCTTCCTTGTCATCCTCATCGTCGAATGAATCCTCAAGATCCTGGTCGCTGGATGACACTTCCTGTTCGGTTCCAGTGCCGAGCGGTTCGTCATCCCACGCTTTGTCATCGATTATTCCGCCACGCGTCTCAAATCCGCTTCCCTCCTCAGAGGCCTCGAGTTCCTTGGTGGCATCCTGATGGTCATACTGAGCATCTGGGCGCCGCTTAGAGGCAGCAGAACGCACCGATGAAACAAGACCCCAAGTAATCAGAATGACTGCGATGATGACGGCTCCGCTTCCACCACCATAAATCAAGAATTGCTTGATTAACTGATTCCGCTTCTCCGATGCATCTAGCTCTGGTTCTGGTTGTGAAGTATCGTCCGTCTGATTATTAGGCAGGTCGAGGCCATCACAGGCGAAGTACTCTGTCGGATGTTTCAGACAGTATTGCATCTGTGTGCGTACTCCTGGATCCATGTCGTCCCAGTCAGCATTGTCCCCCCAGCCATCATTGTCGCTGTCAACCCACTCGGTTTTGTTGGTGGTTAAGTCAACAGGTTCTCTGCTTTCGCTACTATCCTCGTATCCATCACCATCGTTGTCGGGACACCCATAGCGCGACGTCGTGCTGTACCTCTGCAACGCTGTATCGTAAAACACTGCTCGGGTGCTGTTGCCCCATTCGCTAGGACAGAAGTCCGGTGTGTCCCCGGTCGCGTTGTCTCCATAGCCATCCCCATCGTTGTCGCACCACTGACTAGGCTCCAGTTTGAACGCATCTGGTCCATCCAAATTGGCAGAGGAGCAAGGTGATTCACCCTCTAGAGGGTTGCTGAATCCATCACCGTCAGAGTCCGGGCATCCCACCCGGTCGACGTCTGAATTACCAGCTAAATCGGGGCAACCGTCGGGAGAATTACCATCCGGCTCGTCACCGAAACCATCGCCATCGGTGTCTTGCCACTGTGTCGGATCGTTCGGGTATCGATCCCCACCCTGACCGACTGAGTTGTCCCCATATCCGTCTCCATCTGAGTCAACATGCTGCTCAGAGTTGCCTGGGAACTCATCCCCGTCGGTACCGTCTACGTTGTCTCCGTAGCCATCACCATCACTGTCCAACCATTGTGTGGCGTCGGAGGGATACACGTCTGCGTTGTTTCCTTGTGGGTCGTCACCATAGCCATCACCGTCAGAATCTGATTGCTGAGTTGCATCTTGAGGGAAGGCATCGATTGTGTCTACATACCCATCACCATCGCTGTCAATATCGAACAGGGTCACCTCTGACATACTCGTAAATGCCGTCAGCACACGTATGGATGACTCGGCTCCTTTCTGCAGTCCGACCACATCTCCCAAATTGGAGAAGTGCGCCAGTTCGCTAGAGCGATCAGAAGAGTTGCGCAGATACAGATGCCCGTTGTGAGTTCCCATGGCCAGTCGACCATCGCCCAGGTCGACCACTGTTCGGATGATTCCTCCTGGATTCAGGGTGATATCATCCTCGAGAACCCATGCTGTACCATTGTGGACATAGGTGAGAAACTGACCGCCCTCTGAGGCGACCAATATGGTACTCGCATTGTCAAGCAGGTACAGTCCCGATACCGGTGAGCCGATGTCCATCAGCGTCTGGTTCAGTACGCCATAAGAGTCATGCACGCTAACCACCATGTCGCGCCCGGCAGTCACGACCCAGCCATTTGGAAGTCCTAGGACTGCCGTAAGGCCCACCGCGTGCGGGATCGTCTGGGCTTCGAGTTGGGTGTTGGTGTACTCCACCGCCTTGCGAGAGGTACGCAGTCCCACCCAAAGATCACCATCGCCATCCCATGAGACAGCGTCCACTGGTTCGGTGGTCGGAATCGTGTAAAGCCACGCCTCGTATTCAGAGGAATAGACTTGGACTCCGACGTTGGTACAAACGGCCAACCGTTTCTGCGGTTCGTGGTACGCGGCGCAGTTCACAGTCACGTTGTCGATGGTGTCGCTCCAAGTGTTGTTGACTTCGTTGCCATCCCAGTAGAAGGCGCTGATTCCCCCCGATTCATTAACAATCATCATCTCGCTGTCATTGGTCTGCCACCACCCGATTGCATTGCCTTCAAAATTGGCGATGTTGCCCGCGTCTGCTAGGGTGGAGGCTGAAGCTGTCGAGGTGAACGCAGAGGGCAGAGCAAGCGCCAACATCAGGACGATGGTCAGTACCACGACTCGACGCATGGAAATGCTGACATCTGCTATCGGTATGAATGCCCCGCTCAGTCGTTCCGGGCATCTACCAGCGATAATCTCGCAGAATGTGGGAACTGAGTCCTAGTTGGATTCTTCGTCGTCTGCCGGTTTGAGTACCCGTTTGGGTGTTAGTGTGGTTTGCTCTGAACCCGGTTCGAGAACCCTTCGAGTAGTTGGGCGCAGTACTGCCTCTACTGAATCATCATCGTCATCATCATCAACTCGTGGCTTGAGAATTGGGCGGCGCACTGGTTGAATGATTGCGGCTGTGCCTTCTGAATCTGATTCATCAACTGGTGGACCAGTTACCGGTGGCCCTCCCACTTCTGGGCGTGGTCCATCTCGGACAAGTCGGCCACCTCCCGGGGGACCGCGAGCGGCGAGTTCGACGTCCGATTGGGGCTCAACCTCCCGATCTATGCTGAAACCAGTCTGCTCAGGCTTAGGTGATACCTGCTGAGATTCTTCCTCAAAGTCTCCGGCAAGCGCCCTCAATGTAGTGGTTGTCGACTCCTCTGCAGTTGATTCTGGAGTTGGTTGCATCTCGACATCCGGTTCCGCAGCCGATTCTGGAAGCTTGGTTTCAGGTATCAATTCTGGAGGAAGCGCGGTTTTCAGCGGTTTCGCTGTTGAGGATGCCTGTGATTCAATTGGGGCGCGCACTGGGGCTAGAGAACCCATTCGGGTCTGCGGTACAT
>CAXEUS010000138.1:0-4860 GCA_963999385.1 uncultured Candidatus Poseidoniales archaeon
CTGGCGGCATCGAATTCTCGTGGCTCCTCTGATCCAATAGGATACGTTGAGTGGATGGGGGCACTAGCTCCCACCCTGTGTCTCATTTGTTACTGTTGACAAACTCCCAATCGAAGGCCTCAGCATCAAATTCAGAGGTTGCCCAGATGAAGGCTTCCTGTTCCTCGAATTGCTTGTAATCTTCTTTCATATTCTCCATCATCTCGAGGTAGGCGCCGTAAAGTTCGAAGCACCGCTTCGCCGCTTTAATCGCCTCTGAGACGAGGTCTTCTCCGTTCTGTATGTCCTTCTTTTCATCCATCTTTAGCTATCGCTCCTTTGCCCTTGGGCGTGGATCAAGACGCTACCTGAACATAGAACTCACAGACCACTCAAGCAGGGTTTCTACCCTATATGAATCAATCTGATTCGTGCGTAATTGAGAGTCTCAAATGTAGGTCATGAGATCGTCTGAACCGCCCACGAAATTGGGCTCATCTCCACGGATGTCCCAAATGGCAGGAACCGTTCTGTGCCCGGTAATGGTGACGACTTCGATCTGCACCTCAGGAGCCTTGCTGACATCGAACTCTTCGTAGGTGAGATTCTTCGCATTGAGGAAGTTCTTCGCTCGATTGCAATAAGGGCATACCTGCGTCGTGAACATCACGAAGTCCGAATCCGCGCTCGCGAGGATGTCATTCACACCGGTCATATCCGTCCCTCTTTCAGCGCCCTTTTTCAACCATCGTCTGTGACCAGATCTGCCTCGACCGGAGTGCCATCATTCCCCGTTCTCCAGAGGTTCACCCGTTCAGGTAATCTGCCGGTGCGAGCGAGATTGACAAACAGGGCGACAGCGAGCAGCAGCACGGGAAGCAACATCCACCATGCGATGGGGAATCCAGCGTTGGAGTCATTCTGAGGTTCCATGGATGTGTCATCTCCGTAGAGTGAGGCGTTTCGGTCCCACCAGGCAAGCATGGCGACAATGTCCAGTCCAGTCTGTAGGCCGAGTTCGACATTAGGACGCCCTCCTGCCATCTGGTTGAGCGTGGCCACCGAGTCGGACTGTGCATGCTTCGGGGTCTGTTCACAGGTATCCCCCTCCTCGAGGATGTACTGGTGCTGGCCGCGGATCCAAGTCGCAGCGTGTCCGGCCATGATGAAGTTGAAATGGTCGGAATTTCCCTTCGTGTCGTCGATTACACGAACCCATTCCTCAGGGTGGCTACGATTCGTGTTGATGTCCTTCAGTCGCGTCTGCAGCCATTCTGCATCCGCTTGCATCTGCGGCGTCACCTCAAGTCCGCGGTCCTCGTAATACGACCAGTCACTGACCGGCGAGGTGAACTGGTAGAGCGTCCAGAAATCCTCGTCGCACCCTGATAACTGGCTGGCGAGCGGGGTGGGCACCGGCCAATTGAGTGCGAACATGTCGAGATTGACGTAGGTGACGTTGACATCCTCGGGGATCTGTTCGGTCACGAAGTGCAGCGAACCCTGTCCGCCACCTTCCGCTGCACCGTTGCCCTGCCACTCTTCGTAATCCCACCAGCCCAACTTCCAGGTGTGTGTCGGTGTGATGTTCCATTCGGCGAACACCCGGGCCAGTTCGAGCAGGGCGCCCGAGCCGGTTCCGTCATCGTAGGCTCCCGAACTGGTACAGGTAGGGTAGGTGATGCCGGTGAGTGGTGGTGGAGAGTAGCAGATGGCGTCGTGATGGGCACCGACCACCATCCAGTTCTTCTCCAGCGTCCCGTTGATGGTGACCACGATGTTCTCGCAGTTGTCGCACTCATCACTGGTGAATGGCTGGCGTTCGACCTCGTAGCCCATCCCTTCTAGTTCGGTAGCAATCCAGTTGCGGCCGTTCTCATTGGCGTTCGTATCGATGCGCCGGTAGCCGAATCCAGCCATCTGTTGCATGTTGTCGTAGGCGTTGCTTCCATCTGGCCACGAGTCCGGTTCCACGTCCTGACGCACCTCTGGAGTGGTGGCGAGGCTTCCGGTGACGAGCAACTGTAGGAGCAGCAGAAAGGCGAGACTGACCGCGCGGCGCTGACGCTCCATTGGTCAGCCCTTTCACGCTCGCGCACCTTGAGGCTTCGCCTCAATAGTTGAGAAAATGGGCTAGCGAACTACTCATGTGGACCATCCTGCCATCATGTTACGATGGGAGATTGGGTGGTGCCCGAGTCGCGGACACAGCCGGTGCTGCGCGGCATCGAACTACGCACAGAGATGGAGCGGGCTGAACCCGCTGAAGAAGAGTTGTGCGCTTGGTGGTTGACACAAGCGTCGTGGCTCGTCAAGTTCCACGGCGGCGCCACCGTTCTCATCGACCCGTGGTGGCGGGACCTCGAGGCGGGTGACATGTGGGGGAAGTTGCTGGGAGAGTTTCCTCTGGAGCCTGAGGAGCATCCTGAGCCGGACCTCATCTGCTGCACACATTGGCACGACGACCACATCTGTCCAGTGAGCATTCCACGGCTGGCGGCGGCATTCCCTGATACTCCGATAATCATCCCCAACCGTTCGCTTGAGATGGTGCTGGAATGGGGGGTGCCGAAGTCTCAACTCGTGACCATGAAGGGTGACGATGAGATGACATTCATCGGTGACGGTGGACGGATGCTGACGGTACATGCGATTCCGGCAGCGCATGAGGAACTTGACGTGACGGAGGAAGGCTCGATCTATCTTGGATTCCTAATCTCATCGGGTGATTGCACCGTGCTGCACATGGGTGATTCACAGCCCTACAATGGCTGGCACGAGCGCATCATATCCGCCTCTGCTGACCTCTCGGGTGGGCTCGATCTCGCCTTGTTGTGCATCAACGGGAACGACAATCTACGCCACGATGAGGCGGTCGACCTGGTGTTGGCCGCCCGGCCGCGGCTGGTCATGCCGATGCACTACGGGATGGACCCCGGTAACACGGTGGACCCGTCCATCTTCGTTGATGAGATGGCGGCGCGTGGGGATGGTATCCGCCACGTGGTTCCTGAAGTCGGTGAACAGGTCATCCTCAGTTGAGTCGAGAGTTTGCATAAGAGAGTCCCTCGGGAAGTCCGACATCGATGTACGCGGCGGTAATCGGAGCAGCGACAAGTTCCCCTACCGCGGCCATCGAGTCCAGCATCTGCACATCGTCGACCCCCGACTCTTCCCAGAAACGTGAGGTGAGCAGCATCCTTCCGGTGCAGCGCCAGTTCTCCGTTGAAATTGGAAACGGCTCGTCCTTTCGCTTAGCACAAATTCCTGAAACCAGGCTTTCTCCCGATTCTCCTGAATCGATTCCAGAGATTCTGCCGGTGTCACTCAGTAACTCTCCCCATGGAGACTCCACCTGTACTGCTCCGATGACTGTCTTCCCGGTTAGTCGGTGTGCGTCCAGCAGTTCGGAGGAAGGGCAGGGATGGCCGATGAACAGGTTGTCCGGTGAGGCGACCAGCATCTCGTCCCCGACCACATCACGCGCTTTTCCCAGAGCGTCGACGATGCCTCGAGGTTCTGATTGCTCCACGAATTCGAGGTCGGCGGCGTCGTAATCCGCTAATGCTTCGACGAGTGCAGGCTTCTCGGGAGAGGTGACCACAACGATACCGGAAACCCCTGCTGCGACCAATTCGTCGAGGGTGCGCAGCAGCATCGAGCGGCCGGCGACCTCGATGAGCTCCTTGCAGCCGTCGACATGGTGTTCCTCCATGCGCGAACCGCGTCCAGCCGCTGGGATGACGCCCCACATCGCTCCTCCGAGGGAGCATCTTGCACAAGGCTCTGACCCCGTCTGATTGAGTTGTGAATGTCGGGCGTGAATCCAATAGGGAACCCTCTCTGAGCGGACCGCATGTCCGAGCCAATCTCGCACTCCGTGCCAGCGCGTATCGGTCTGCTGGGCAATCCCTCGGACGGTTATTTTGGCCAGTGTATCTCATTGCCCGTGTGGAATTGGGAGGCACGTGTGTCCCTAACACCTGCGAAGGAGGTGGAACTGCCTGAGGATGAGGGACTGCGCCGAATCATGGATGCGACGATTCAGGTGTTCGAAGACCGGTTCGACAGTGTGCAAAACTGGTTTTCCGCAGAGGTCACGACAACTATTCCACGTCAGGTTGGACTGGCAGGCTCTTCGGCGATCGAGATGGCGTTCATGCGCTGCCTGATTGAGCACACTGGTTCTGCATCCATAGACCCACGCGAACTCGCTGAATTGGTGCAGAGTGTGGAGACTGACATCCTCGGAATGGTTGCGGGTCTACAGGACCGACTTCCACAAGCGTATGGCGAGATGCTGCACATGGACTTCCGCCGCGACCTGATGGAAGGCCGCGGCTACGGTGAATACACGTCACTGACCCCCTCCCTGCTCCCTCCACTGTGGCTTTCTCATGCTCCTTCAGGGGATGATTCAGGCGCGGTTCACTCAGAAATCGCAAGACGTTGGGAAGAGGAGGATTCCGAGATGGTTGCCATCATTGCAGAATTGGCTCGTGGCGCTGAGTTGGGAATGCTGGCTATCGAGAGCGGTGAGAACGCCTTCCTCTCGCTGCTCATCGATGCGAACTTCGACCTGCGTACGGAGTTGTTCGGAGCCGATGCACTAGGCGAGACGTTCGAGATGGTGGAACTGGCGCGCGGACTCGGCTCGTGCGCCAAGCAGTCCGGTTCCGGAGGAGCCATCTTCGGTATCGTCCCGAACGACGAGTTCGATTCGCTCGCTGCACCAGCATTCGCTGAGCATGGCTGGAGCTACCACAGACTAGAGGTGGATCGATGATTACCAGGCAGGTCGAGATACGCAAGATTGCCTACGTGCACGACTCTCCGGATGCTGCCCCCATAGATACGCGCTGGAAGATACCTAGTTTGCTC
>CAXEUS010000139.1:0-2559 GCA_963999385.1 uncultured Candidatus Poseidoniales archaeon
AGAGCCGTGGAGGAATCGATAGCGCAGTATTCTGAGGGCAGTGAGTTTCCATCCGGTGTCTCGGCCCGCCACCAGTCGAGATTTGTGTCCACCCAAGCATCACCACCGTCTTGGAAGTAATCGGGGAAGTAGAGTCCACCCGAGGGAACAGGGAATGAACGCATCTCCTTGTGCGGCTTGTGATAATCCCACGATACCGGCAGTTCGTCGAACTCGAGGTCTACAGAAGTGCTGGGAAGATTGGCATCCCTGTCAGGGAAATCGAACGGGTAGTAGTTGAGCCCGTCCACGCTGATCTCCCCGCCCCTGTTGCTGCTCTGGTGCCAGAAGTTGGAGATGACCAGGCTCGCCCACTCTCCGCTGCCGATGTTGCTGCTGATTGGCCCGACAATCTCCACCTGCCACGAGCGGTCGTAGAACGGCTCAGTGTAGCGGTTGTAGCACCAGGTCCAATCTTGATCGTCGGCGTCCCAGAGGAATGCGTAGAACTGGTCTGCACCAGATGTACTCGGATAGGGGAACCAGCCCATGGCGATGATATCACCAGTGGTCGTCTGTACGATGCTCCCCTCGCCAAGCCCCTCTTGGCCGGGAATGGTAATCTTGGGAGTCCGGCAGCTGAGGTCCTGCATCACCGGCGGCACCCACTCCTTCCAGGTGTGGCCCCTGTCCTCGGACCAAGTCGGGTATTCGCCACCGAAGTTGAGAATCCATCCCCATTCGGTGGCCGCCAGATAATGCTCGCAGCAGTTCCCTCCTTCGGCGTTGGTGAATACCGCCCACGATGCGTTGCCCCAAAGTGTGCGATTGACCCATGTCTCAGCAGATGCAGCCCATTCCCCTATGCTCTCGTTGTTGAGCGGGTCGGCGACATCGAACGCTTTCGGCAACTGATGTGTAACCGGGTCATCGATGTATGCCATGTCCCTATCCCATGGTGGTGCGGGCTGCTCAGGAGCCGCATCTTCACCGAAGCAACCGGCGAATAGTTGGGTCAGAACGACCAGTCCGATGAGCATCGTGCGCAACAAACGGTTGTTGGACATCTGATTCTGCCTTGCACACCCGGTACTTTGGCCTATCGGGGCGCTAGCGCCCCGTACACGAGGAGGTTCGGGGAGTGCCAGCGATTATCAATCGGTAGAATGGTCGGGTAACGATGGGGGGCCGTTTACCGACGCTCACGCTGGCGGCCGTGTTCCTCTGTTCACTGTTCGCAGGCCTCGCTCCACCAACCGCCGCGCATGCAGTGGAAGCGCCTGAATCAGAGCATGAACACGTGGTCATCAGTGAGTTTCTGGTGAGTTCTTCCAGCGAGGATTACAATGGTACAGATTGGAATGGAGACGGGTATTTTGGTTCGGCCAGCGACCAGTTCATCGAACTCTACAATCCGACTCCGTACGAGGCTAACATCTCCGGTTGGTGGCTCGACGATGACCCAGACGGTGGCTCCCCGCGCTGTCAGATAGGATGGGGTACGCTCCTGCAACCGGGAGAGCGTATGGCTTTCTATCAGGCGAAGACCGGCATCGATCTCAGTTACTGGGATGGAGATGTCATACGACTAGAGGACTATTGGGGAGACCTCGTCGATACCGCCTCATTCCCGGCAGAGCATTCGTGGTGGGATAACTCGTACGGCCGGGCGGACAACGGCAGCTGGGTGCGCATCGGCTCACCCACGCCTGGCTCACCCAACGACGGCACCTACGTCGGCCCGAACCATCTGCAAGGTTCCTGCTACACAGTGCGCGACCACATCCACGAAGGCCAGTACATCCTCAAGGGCAGGGTGGTCACCATGAACTCGGAAGACGCGGTACTCGACCGGGGCAACGTGTTCGTCAAGGATGGCGTGATTCAGGCAGTCTGGGAAGACGGACAACCTCCAGGAGCGGACGTCTGGAGTGTTCCAGAGATTGACAGCGGGGGGACGATTTACCCTGGACTCATCGACATGCACAATCACATTCACTACAACATGTTGCCATTGTGGGATTACGAACTGCAGGGCGGTTTCTACACCAATCGCTACCAGTGGAAGAACAACGCGGGCTACAAACCATCAGTCACCTGGCCGAAGAGCCTCATCCAAAGCGGCCCCAACTGGAACCTCGAGGAGTCTTCTGTCAAGTATGCCGAGATGAAGGAAATTGCAGGAGGTACGACCGCCGTTCAAGGTGGCCCCTCCGATGATGACGAGTCCTTCTCTTGGATTCTGACGAGGAACATCGAGTACTACAATTTCGGCCGCGACGAGATGCATACCAAGGTGACCGAACTCGAAGAGGAATACATTGGAGCGCATATCACGAACGGTAATGCGAGCGGTGAGTTGGATGGCTGGTTCCTGCATCTATCTGAGGGTACCGACGCTTCTTCGTTGAACGAGTTCCGCATCCTGCAGGAGAGTAACCTGCTGGTAGGTGAGACGATTGTCATCCATGGAGTTCCGCTACGCGAGGCTGAGTTCACCGCCATGGCCGATGTCGGCTCGACATTGGTCTGGTCACCGACTTCGAACATGCTCCTGTATGGCGACACGGCCCGAGTCGA
>CAXEUS010000140.1:0-1666 GCA_963999385.1 uncultured Candidatus Poseidoniales archaeon
CCACCACCGGACGCGTAGCGTCCGCGAGGTGACACTCTGCCCATGAAGTCGAGCAACTGGCTCTTGGCGACACCAGGGTCACCCATCAGCAGGATGTGGATGTCACCACGCAGACGATTGCCGTCCCCTTGGCGTCTGGCGACGCCACCAAACAATTGCAGGACCAGAGAGCGCTTCACCATCTTCAGTTTGCTGTCATCTGTTGCGAAGATAGACGGGGCGATGCTGTTGGTCAGCAGTTCGAACAGGTTTTTCCGCTCGCTGATCTCCTCAATCATCTCGATGTCCTCCTCGGTAATCGGAATCTCGGTGAACGGTGTGTTCTGCGTCTCGACAGACACGAGTGAGTGATAGATATCGAACATCGGTGTCTTGCTCTGTCTGCGCTTCTGCGTACGCACGAACGGAATCGTGTTGGCTGTGATGCGCATCCCTGGCAGCACCCGATTGGACAGGTCCGCTTCGGCAAGCACTGTTGCACGTGCCGGCTGCGCTCCACCGGTGACGTTCTCGGGCAACTCCTGGATCTCAATCCACTGGTTGTCGACCATCATCGAATTCTCGGCCACCAATTCAAACCTGGTACCATCTCTTCCCCCAACACTTCGATCACAACCGCCCTCGGCCTGATCACAGATGATTGGCTCAATCAACTCCAGTTCGTTCAACTGTGGCATCGGAGTCACATGATTGCATAATTCGCAACGGAAATCAGCGTGATAGACTCGCGGCTTCAATTCTGACACCTTGGTGACCACTACCTCTCCGGCTACCAGTCGCTCGATGTCATCCGAGCCGATGTTGCGCAGATGGCGGTGGCAGTCTTGTGGCAGTTCGGTGACCCTGAGCATCGGGTCAGCCTCCCATCCGCCCTCACGGCAGAGTGTGCGCAACGACTCCGTTCCGGCCCGCAGCACAGCGCGGGGATGCTCAATCAACGCCAGCACGAAATCAGGGTCCCACGCTTGCAGTGCGGGGAAAGGAACCTCGAGGCTCTGCTGCTCTGGCCAAGCGGATGCTACCATGGCGAGATCCGAGGCGAACTGCTCTTGCAGGAACGTGCGCCAGCGTGCGTGTGAATCTCGGACAGCCAGCATCATCTACACCGCGCAGGCATCAGCACCGCGGCTCGGCGGTTATTCAACTACGCGCGCTCACCCCCCTATTTCCGGTGGAGCAGTGCAACGATTCGGGGTATCATTCACGCTGAACGGCGTTTCCACTGGAATCGCATCCCAATTAGATGCGCCCTCTTTCAACGGCGAGAGTTTGAGAGCCCCTGACATCATCCGAGAAGCTCATCGACGGCCGCGCGCATGTCCGCAAGCCCGACCGGCTTGAGCAGAATCATGCTCGGCTCGGGCACGCCACCTGCCTCGGTAATCTCCGTCTCATCATGCCCGCTCATCAACAGAATAGGAGAGGTCGGCTGCAGGGCACGGAAGAGATGAGCCAACTCGACCCCATTCATCCCTGGCAGGGTCATGTCGGTGGCCAACAAATCGAACTGGTGTCCCGCGTGTAGCAAGTTCAGTGCGGTCTCGGCATCAGCGCAAGCGCTCACTGCGAATCCTTGGCGAGCGAGTATGGTCTCGGACAACTTGAGCAGTGTCGGTTCGTCCTCGACGAGCAGAACCGAACCACGCATCGATGAATCCATTGCGGC
>CAXEUS010000141.1:0-2732 GCA_963999385.1 uncultured Candidatus Poseidoniales archaeon
ATGGCTCCGATGCGGGCGCAGGCGAGTAGTGTGAAGGCGAGTTCGGGAATCATCGGCATGTAGATTGTGACACGATCACCCTTGGTGACACCATTAGCGCGCAGGAGGTTGCCGAGTCGGCACACTTGCTCGAGGACTTCACTGAAACTGTAGGTGCTCATCTCGCCGTCATCCGCCTCGAACGAGATTGCCGGAGCTTCACCGCGGCCGGCGGCGATGTGCCTGTCCAGACAGTTCACGCTGACGTTCAGTTGGGCGCCGTCGAACCACTTGATGTGCGCATCTACGAAATCCCAAGAGGCGACCTCGTCCCACTTGCGGTACCATTGGAACTCCTCAGCAATCTCTCCCCAGAAGCCGGCTGGGTCTGCGATGCTACGCTGCCACATCGCTTCGTATTCGGCGAGATCGGTGATGTGCGCATCGCTGGCGATTGGCTCGGGTGGTGGAAAACGGCGCTGTTCATCCATCAGGCTCTCGATGCTGTCCGGCTCGCTCATCACGCCGCGAACCTTTCCGCGTGGTTATCAATCCAACCATGGGAGACAAACTTTCTCGAATCGTCCACCTGCGCCGTCGTCACCGTTAAACTGAGCAGCCGGATGGCCGGGTCACTCGGGCTCGTGGTCTAGGGGTTATGACGTCGCCTTCACATGGCGAAGATCGCCAGTTCAAATCTGGCCGAGCCCATATCTGAATCATATTCTATGGTGACTGTTATGGACGTGCAAAGGTAAAGGGTGTTGTTCAGGAGGCGTATGAACATGAGCGAGGACGAACCCGAAGGCATGTTCTCCGCCAAAGGTTCACCCGATGACCCAGAGTTCCTGGAGGAGGCGTTGCCGGAGGCTGAATCCTCAGAGGTGTCGGTTCAGGAAGACACGCGTCAGAATCTGCGTGAAGCCGTGATGCAGAGAACAGGGATGGATTTCGGCATCTTCGGGGAGGCAGCAACCTGGAAGGCGTTCGCCATTTCCGTGGTCCTGTTCAGCATCATCGCCTACACCGGTCTCACGGTATTCGGACTATCCTCTACCATGTTCAGCACCGGTGGTGAAGCAGAGCAGACGTCAGATTTCATGATTCCAACTCTGAATCGCACCGAGGTCGAGGGGCCGGTCGTCAATGAGACTGGCTGGTTCCGGCTTTCTGAGCATCGCGGTGAGGTTGTCATCATCGACTTCATGGCGCACGATTGCACCAATTGTCACACTGTCCAATCGCATATCGAGAATGAGATGGATGGCTGGCAGGCGCGTGATTCACAGTACAATCTGACGATTATCGCCGTAGGCTCGTGGTACGCTGAGGACCTAGAGTATCTCAACACGAGCGGTGGTACGTACCATGTCCCACACTATCCAACAGGATTGGGCAGCACCACCGCCGCCATCAACGAATCAACCGGTGAGCGTACGGACGTCCGCGACGAGTACAACGCATTCGCTATCCCGATTGTGTACGTCCTGGATCATGAAGGATATATCGTCGCCACCCGTTCCACTGGGTTGGGGAGTTGGGAAGACTTCGACGCCGCAGTGATTGCCGCATTGGATGGCGAAGCTGAGGAACTGCGCTTAGGTCTGAGGGACATCGGTAGCGATTGGAAGGGAATTTTCTTCCTCGGAATGATGCTGTCCGTACTCGTATTCTTCTCACCCTGCGCCTTCCCAGTCCTGCCTGGGTTCATCTCGTACTATCTCTCACTCGGAGCGCGTGAAGAGGAATTGATTGCCGCTGGAAAACTGAAGGGCAAGATGCCGAGCGCCATAGTAATCGGTCTGCTCTCAGGTGTAGGAATGTGGACCTTCTTCCTCGTCATCGGAGGTGTTGCAGCTGCCATGGGTGATGCGTTCGCACGTTCTGGGTTGATTACCTACATCGCACTCGCAGTCGCCATTCTACTGCTCATTCTCGGTTTCTTCATGCTCACGGGCGGTACAGCACACCTGATGGGATTCGTCCAGCGTTTCGTCGATAGATATTCCACTACCGAAGCGGATGAGAAATTCACCCCGCGACGTAACATGTATCTCTACGGAATCGGATATGCGGCGGCCAGCATAGATTGCACCGCCGCGGCAGTCATCCCGTTCGTGATCTACCTGTCCACGCTCGGAGGAGATTCAGTGTCGATCGGTCTCGGTTCACTCATGCTTGGGCTGCTCATCCTGATGGTGTTCGTCACCAGCATGGTGAGTATGGGTCGTCAGGTCATGATCGATTTCCTGCGCAAATCTACTGGAATGATCAAGATGGTAGGCTCTTGGATGATGATGTTCGCCGGCATCGGTCTGACAATCTTCCTGACCAATCCTGAGTTGGTCGGTGGTGTGTTGTAATCATCAGATGAAGTCGAACACCTTCAGGAAGATGAATACGCCCGTCAATGCCGCGAGCGCAGAGGTAACTGTCCTCAGCAGCTCCATTTTGTGATTATGCTTGTCGAGCCAATGCTCGAGTTCTCCGCGTGTTTCTTCTTCTTCGTCTGTCATCGTAAATCCCTTCCAGCACGATACGTGAATGTTCGTCATTCTTGAACGTATTCCTGTTTCCGTACGAATCTGAGGTCACGATTGGCTGATAAACCGAATCCCAGTCGCCGTAATCGAATGTTTGGAGTGACGCTGAGCGTCGTTCTCGTCGTGGCGGCTCTGATTGCCGCATACATGGCGTGGAACATCGGTGCGAACGACGTAGCGAACGCCATGGGAACCAGCGTCGGCAGCGGC
>CAXEUS010000142.1:0-16380 GCA_963999385.1 uncultured Candidatus Poseidoniales archaeon
CCTGGTTTGTTTGGTGAACTCTGCAGGCTACAGCACGCTCGACTAGGGGTTGATTCTGAAGCCACGTATGTGCATCTGCCGCCTGCTCTTCAGATTCGGAGCGGATCCCATAGAGGACGGGGCACGGTGTCCGTGGAGTGATTAGGCTGCGTCCAGCATTCGGGTCCCGGTTCAGAATGGTATCCGAGAAGAGGGCAGCCATCTGCTCGACCACCGCCTCTGAGACCACACGCTGTGTGCCAATCGCCTGTTCTCGACGCCATGCAATCGCCTCCCACGTCCAATCAACACATGCAGGCCATGCGATGGCGCTGCTGGCACCCACGACTCCATCCGTCCGGGTCATACTCCAGATTGATGTCCCTTCAATCGCCTCTAGTTCATTCAATCGCTCCTCAACATCTACAAGCCCGTGAACTGCCGACCAGTACCAATCCTCAGGAAGAGCGTTCATGCTGTGGATGAGCACTGGTGCGGAATCCTGTCCGTCGCTGCGCTGCGATTGGCCCCGTAGGTGTCCGAAGCGATTCTCGAACCAATTTTCAAGCAACTCGTTGAATTCATCCAATGAATCGTATTCGACCTCGATGTACGCGGCAAGTGCAGCATTGCCGCGTGTACGTCTAGGAGCGTGAGGCCACAGACGCACAAGTTGTGGCGCACCCCTCACCCGCCAACCTACGTTCGTCACGCATGACTCGATCGCAGATAGCAGGATATGCATGTCCCATGTGGTACACCCTCCGTCGAGGCTGTCCGTATCGTCGAGTCCAATCCAACCCATTGCACAGTCGCCCTCACTGCCAGCACTTGAGGCCGTCGCCGACATCAGAACAGGTCATCTTCAATCGATGCGATGCCTAGATTGCCGTCGCAGCGATGGAACGGGACCGCATGGTTGTACGCCGCACCCTCATCCGCATCCCTGTCTCCAACCATCAACGACGACGCTTCTGAAGGTACACCATCCTGCTGAGAATAGTGTAATCCGTAAATCAAGTCGGCCTCGGTCAGAATCGATTCTTTGTTATCAGCATCGAACAACTGTCGCGCAACCTGCAACATGCCTGGATTCGGCTTGCGAGACCATGCATTATCTGAGGGCGCATATGGACTGTAAAGCACCATATCGAAGTGTGCGTCGTCCGACTCGTTGACCATCAACTCGATGACGCGGTCGTTAATCTCTTCAAGACGCGTATGTCCCCACATCCCTCGCCCTACAGGGGACTGATTGGTGACAATAACCACCCTGAATCCGGTTCTACGTAGGCGTGCTACCACCGCTGGTGCACCCGGTAGCAGTTCCACCTCATCGACTGAATTCACGTATTCCTTGCTGCCACGATTGAGCACACCATCTCTGTCGAGATATGCCAACCGTCCATCCCATTGAATCCCACCGGGTAGTGGATTGAGATTGAGTGGGTCGAGCAGACTCGCCCTGTGTCTGTGAGGCAGGAGCATTGAATCACCTAGTCCGTGCCGACGCCCGAGGAAGCCTTCACCGCCTCCTTGATGATGTGATTGACCACGAGTTGCATATCCTCGATTCGCTCCATCGAAGTTGTGTCACAGACTATTGCCACATCCACCATCTCAGCCAATGCTCCACCTCTGCCACCACGGTAGTTACCGGTGATGCATGCTGTTTTGCAGCCCGCCTCACGTGCGAATCTGATGCCGTTGACTACATTGGCTGAGTTCCCTGAACCACTGTATCCGACCACCAGGTCACCTTGGCGAGCCCAAGTCTCCAATGCCCCTACGAACACGTTGTCATAGGAGGTGTCGTTCGCCCATGCGGTAAGACTGGCGACATTGTCGACATGGCAGATTGTGCGCAGTGAGAGTTCCTTGGACCAGTCCCCCGCGGAGTGTGATGGTGTAGCTGCCGAACCACCATTCCCGATGAAGTGGACCGTGCCGCCATCCTCGATAATGTCGCTAACGGTATGGTAGAGATCACGAACAGCATCTTTGGGCAACGATGCGAGTGCCCGAGTGAGATCGGCGATATACGAATCGATGAACGAATCGAAATCGAAATCTGCGCTCAAATTGACTCCTCGGGCCGCTCGCTGCAAGGCAGCCTATTTACGAGTTGTTGAGCCACAACTGCTTCACAATGGCGACTTGGGGATTCCTGGAGGCGGCGGGGGGCATCTTCGGAGTGAGTGTCGGCACAGTCGAACTGGTCATTCCGTTTACTGGGCTTCTGCTGCTGGCTTACGCCTTTCATGGCAGCCCAAATTCTCCTGCCAATTTCTCAGCACCAGCATGGGGACTCATAGGGCTGCATTTCTTTCTCTCTACCCCTCATTACGTGGAGATTGGCGACTGGGTTCTCGTTTTGATGTGTGGGGCGGCGCTTCCACTCGGCATCGCGATCGGTTGGTGGGATTTGCAGATAGAGAGGGCGCAGACAGATGAGCCGGCTGTGGTATGGCTGCGCGGCTGCGTTTTCTGGGCTGCATTCCCCTACATGTTGACCGCACACATTCCGCAACTGTCCATCGCGGCTGTCTGGTTCACCGCCTCACAGGGTGTGCTGTTCCTGAGTTGGGTGGGTATCGCCGACCTGCGGCTAGGGGATCCGCAAGTCGAATACGCGGATGGGACCGTCACCCCATTCAGTGAGTTCACCGGCAATCAGTGGTTCCACACTGAAGCGCTGGGTGAAGGTGGATTCTTCATCCCTCTGCTAAACGCTGACGGAACGCCCTTGGGTATCTCGATAGTACTCGCATGCTCGGCACTACAATCGATGATAATCTTCGTCGGTGCGCTTGTTGCACTGCGTGGCGTGGCGTGGAAGTTGAGGTGGCGCGCCCTTCTACTCACGCTACCAGTCATTCACGTTCTCAACGTGTTCCGTAACGCAGGAATCATCTGGCTCAAGATGACATATCCTGACTGGCGACTGATGGGGATCGATATCTTCGACTTCGGTCATTCATATGCCGCTAAGTTCGGTAGCCTGTTCGCCATGTTCTTGATGGCAATAGTCCTGTTCGAACTACTTCCCACACTGCATTCCCATGTGCTGCGCCTGCTCCATCCATTCTTGCGTGTACTGGACACGCTGTTTCCGCCACCGAAACTGAATAAGGGTTGAGATTGGTCATCCACTGGATATCTCAACGGCCACGGATTCTGTCAATCACCTTGCCGCGCAGTGGCATGTTGTGCTCCCACGCGAATTCCTTTATCACGCGAACCGCTTCCTTCTCCAACTTGGGATCTGTCACGAAGTCCGTCACATCAATCACATCGTTTCTAGTGTTCGCCTTGAAGGCCGCAATCGCATCCTCATTATGGAACACAAGGTATGCTGAACCGAATCCAAACCGCTCGCGCAGCAACGATGCGAAATATGGTGATAGTTGATCCGAAGGAGGGAGAACGAAATCTCTCATCGGGGGAAGTTCGGTTGCCATCTCGAGCATGTCCTTTCGACCCCAACAAATCTCAAACAAATCTTCGAGCAGGAATCCTTTGATGAACACGCCTTCGTCCTCTAATTGTTTGAGAACGTCCATGACATCTTCTGGTTTGAATGGCCTTCCCGCAAGCCGTTCGAACTGCTTGAGAGTAATCACTGGAATCTCCTCGATTAGCTCTCTCAGATACTGCTGTTTCAGTTCCAGGATATCCACATTCTGCAGTGGATCTACTGTGCGGAATCCTCCGCGATAGTCCTGCACCAAATGACCAGAGCGGATGAGAGGTTGAGCGAGTTTTCGGAACTCGGAACGAGTCATTGCATGCCGGTCCATGAACAACTGAGGGTCAGAATTCTCGGAGAAGAAATCGAGTACGTCCAGCAGTTCCTCATCGGGTGGCTGGTTGCGAATGGTTAGCAACCTCTGGAAGTGTGAATAGGGAGCGTATACTCTGTGGCTGCGCAGATTGGTTCCTTGGTGCAATTGGCTCGCAGTAGCCATCGACTTCAAATCGACACGATACATTTCACACCTGCCACGTAGCGCGAAGTCGTCGCGCACCTCGGGCACGAGTTTCACCGCCAATGTTTCATTCTCACTGCGAGTGTTCTGGTGCAGATTCGTGTTGTAGAACAACGCGCGAATTGATTCCGTGCGCGGTCGTGGATCCATCACGCCGCCGCGCATCATGCGCTCGCCATCGCCCACGAAGCGGAACCCGATATCCTCAAACGCCTTCTTGGTGGTATCATCTGAGAGAGCTATCGATTCCCCATTGAAGTTAGTAATCAGCGCTACATCGACCAGTGTATCTCCGTAGTTGTCCAACAACCGTTCGAACTGCTCCGTGAATTCGTCTAGATACGCGTGAGGGATATGGATGTCCCTGACCTCAAGGTAGTCGTTCACCTTGAACATCAGAATGCGACCTACCGGGTCAACCCCTTTGAACACGGGATAGTACCACCCCTGTTTGAGGACGTAGCGTACCTCCTGGATAAATCTCGAACAGAATGGGTCTGATTGAGTGAGGATGCGCATGTCTCGATCTTCGCGCACGCTCTGTCGCACCCGTATGGCGTCTTCCGGTATGCAGTAGAACTCCGTCAGTTCGGGTTGCAGAGCCAACACTACCGAGACCTTCCCCGAATCGATTAACTCGCGTAGTTCAGTGTCGACGTCCTCTGGGGCACGGCTAATGTAATTCCCCAATGTGTAGCGCTTGACTGGCCCTATGCGTCTGATTAGTTCAAGCAGAGCATCGGAGAAAGGCATAGGTTCGTAGACCTCGTGTACGCGATGAAACAGAGAAAGGCTTCGCTTGCGCTCAGGGAGTTCTTCGTACTGCTTGACGAACACCATCTGACGCTCAAGGTTTGATAGAGCGTGTTTAGCGTGATTCATCACATGCTTGTGCTCATCGTCCCTCGGAATGTCGACAAACAGCTCATTTCTGAGGACATTCTCACCCGGGGGCATCTTGGCCAACACCTTGGCCTCCATCTCCCCTATCCAAGGATCTGGTCGCAGCCCTAGCAGTAGGGGAAGTTGATCTATCTTGGTGTATCCAACCCTGTTGTGCAGCAACCTTCCCATCACTACGTCTGGATCGTGCTTGAGATCCTTCCAGTCGGAGAATCGGTAATCAGATACCCGATCGAGCAATTCGTGCATTTTCTGGAACATCACATGAGATTCCAACGCCTTCAGGGGATCTTCGTATTGCTTGAATGATTTAGCCAACAGTAGATTCTGCAACAGGCGATATTCAATCACCTTCTCCTTGCCGCCGGTGATGTAGTGTTCATCGACCTTGAGAATAAATTCACCTTCCTTCGTCCCTCTATAGAATCCTATTGAGACGATATTGCGTACCTCGAGTTCGTGTAGCATGTTCTCTATCATCCTCTTGGGGAATGGGAGTCTGTCGGAGATTTTCTCGAGTGGTTGTGGCCCCTCGCTACCTAGCATGTCCACAAGTTTCACGCGCAGGCACTCGTGCGGGTCAGACAGTGAGACATCGTGCCATGATGTTACTTCGTTTTGCTTGAAATCGGTGGCCGTCTTGTATGTCAACCCCCCAGTGTAGAGTTGTCGAAGATCATCCATCTCATCCGCACCTTGGCTGGCGAGCACACCCAGTGTGCCGTGGATGTCCGCCATCCGGCGCGAGAACCACTTGTCATCGACCTTGTCGTCCCCAGTGCCGTCAATCTTGGTGATATCACCGCGCTCAAGCAGTTCACCCCTCCATTCACGTAGAATCGTAACATCGATTCCCTCGAGTTTTTCAGCATACAAGGGATTCATCAGACCGCGTTCAAGTCCGCCACCCATGTCCATCAGTTTCAGCAGACCTTCTGCGTCCTCGGGAATGGCGAGTTTATCCATGTAATACTGGTCGACTCCTTTCTGGTCAAGATCGGTGGCTAGTGCACGACGACCCAGCAATCGGAGCAGAATTTCTGGGTCGATGTCCTTGATGAGATAGGCGCGGGTACGCAGTGCCAGCAGATCTTCGAATGCCGACATGTAGAGATTCATGCCCAACGGCGAGGGGATCTTCACCTGGTTGTGGATGATGCGCGCGTCTCCATTGATGACGTCCTCGATGAACGATTCAAGTCCATTCAAGTCCAGATCATGTTGCAGGATTTCGTTACACGCCTCGCGCACGAGCAACGAATCATCCTGTGCCCTATGGTTGCGGAACAGAGATTCCGCCTTCTGCTGGAATTGCTGAGGAGATACCTCATCCGCGCCGATTCTACGAGGGATAATCAGGCTGCGCCCTGCGACTTCACGAAACCGTTTCGCGAACAGCTGTGTATCGAGCAGATGAGTCTCGATTAGTCTGCGGTGATCATTGTCTTGGAATAACTTCGGGAAAGAGGCTGGTTCAATCTCGTGTGATAGTTTGACCAGGAACCCGTTCTCATCGAACGAGAGTTCGTGCACCTCGATGTCGTTTGTTTTCGCAAGACCGGCGAAGAAATACCCCAAGGTCTGGTTGAATGCCCTCCCTCGGCAGGTGGTAATCATGTATGTCGGAATCCCGCCCTGAATCTGCTCTAGCAGTATGCGGTTGTGCGCTGGCACGGTGAATGTCTCAGCAAGATGCTGCTCTAGGAAGATGGAGACGGCGTTGGCAACTGGATTTGTCAGCCCGTAAGCCCCAGTGAGCAATCTGCGCGGATCGCGCTGTCTACGCAGTGCGTTTACGCAGGCCCCCAGCAGACTGAGTACGCACCCAGACAACTCACTGCTGCGACTGGGTGCTTCACCGGACCAAGATGGAACGTTCGGCCGGTATCCAGTAACTGGTGACACGTTGACTCGCGAACCCTGTATCGACTGGATGCGATAGGTGGTACCACCAAGCAGCACCACGTCGCCACCACGTAGATTCTGGACGAACGATGATGACAACTGGCCAATCATCGAGCCGTCGGTGTTCAGAACGAGATAGTTGTTGTCAGGAGCGATGGTGCCGATGTTTGTGTAGTAGATCATTTGCGAGTAACCCCGCTTGCCAAATTTGTTCTCTTCCCATTCGACCCATACGCGATTCTCTTCCTCTAGCATGTCGAGAACCTCGATGTAGTCGTCATACGGGAAGTCTCGATACGACCAGGTGGCGGTGATTAACGAGTAGGCTTCATCGATATCCTGCTCGCCTATTATGGTCAGCCCCACAATGAATTGTGCCAATACATCCAGCGAGTTCTCGGGGAAGCGTAGTTGATCCATCTCGCCCTCCATGATGGCTCCTTGTAACGCCGCAAGTTCGACAAGGTCGTGCGGGCTCTTTGGCAGAAGTCGAGCGCGAGGAACCCCTCCGACATGGTGCCCGGCTCTGCCAATGCGCTGAACAGCTGTAGATATCGAACCGGGTGAACCGAGTTGCACTACGAGATCGACGCTACCGATGTCGATACCCAACTCTAACGACGAAGATGAAACAGCACAGCGAAGTTCTCCATCTTTCAAGCGCTGTTCTACATCGAGGCGAATCGCCTTGTCCATCGAACCGTGGTGTGCTTGAATTGCTTCACCATCCCATGAAACCTGACGCCGCAGTCGCGATACGATTTCCTCTGTCATAGCACGAGTATTGACGAACACCAGTGTGGTCGTATGGGCTTCAACCAGATCACGGATGCGTTCCACGTTAGCATCGAGAATCTGCTTGTGATCAAATCGAGGGTCGTTGAATCGCTCGTGTGGCAGGATGATGTCAAGATCCAACTCACGCGCGCCGGATACTTTCGCGACGCATACCTTCTGGTCGTCCCCTCCATCCTCCCGTCTGTCCGAGGAGACGAGATAGTGGGCGACCTGTTCGAGTGGTTCCATGGTAGCCGATATACCGATTCGCTGCACTGGGGTCTCAATCACCGTATCGAGCAATGACAGAGAAAGTGCCAGATGCACACCTCGCTTCGTGGGCACTAGACTGTGCATCTCGTCAACCACTAACCAAGACAACTGAGAGTAGTGGGGGCGGAATCTCTTGGAAGCGAGAGTGAGGGCGAGGCTCTCGGGTGTGGTGATCAAGATGTGCGGAGGCTTGCGCAGCATCTTCTGGCGCTCTGATTGACTGGTGTCTCCAGTTCGTAGCCCGACTCGAATCTCCTTGGCGCGGCTGGGCAGGAATCGTTCACGAATTTCAGTCAGTGGTCCGATGAGATTCTTCTGGATATCATTCGCTAGGGCTTTGATTGGCGAGATGTAGACACAGTAAACGCGTTCCTCTAGATTACCTTCGAGTGAATCTCTAATCAGCCGGTCGATGATAGTAAGGAATGCTGTCAGAGTTTTTCCGCTGCCTGTGGGGCTGCACAACAGCAGGTGTTCTCCTTCGATAATGCTCGGAATAGCCAACTTCTGGGGATCCGTGAAATCGGGAAAGGTGTCCTTGAACCAATCCCGGACAGGCTGGCATAAGTCAGCAAATATCGACTCGGATTCCTCGTAGGAATCCAAGTATACTGTTTCAACCATGTTAGTTCTCGCCGTTTAATTCGGCGGACAGCCCACCGAGGCGATATATCAACCATTCCCTATTCGAATGATATTCGATATATCTCCACCTTGTTCCGCGTGTGAACAAGAGGTCGTTCAAGCCCATGCGACGCCGTCGGAACTCCATCGAGCCACATACACTACGTCCGGGTCGTCATCCCGTTCTGTCAACAGCGGTGATGCTGTTGATTCGGGGGGCAGCACTACCTCGCGCAGAGCTCCAGTGGGGCATGAACCGATGCATGACAGACAGCCGACACAGTTGGCATTCAACACCACCACCGCCCGCTTCTTTCTGTGTGGGGCACACTCGGAAAGGGGGAGTAAGGCCTCGAACGGGCAATGGGTGATGCACAAATCACACCCCGTGCAATCCGGCTCGATGATCTCAACCATCGCTTGGCCCATTGGAAGAGGGGAGCAGGTGACACCTATTGACGCTGATGACAGCAAAGGGTTGAGAACCGGGTGAGGCTCGAGTGCGCACAAGGAGACTGTTTCGTGGAAGAGGAACGTAGTCGTAATTTGCTTTCACTACTCAAACGCCGCGGCATCATCTTCCCCGCCTTCGAGGTTCACGGTGGTGTGGCGGGCTTGTTCGACTACGGCCCTGTAGGGGGAAGGTTGCGTCGGAGGGTTCAGCAATCGTGGGTTGACCATTTCCTCCAGATGGGGAACATCGTGGAAATCGATTCGCCGACCCTTACTCCTCATTCAGTGCTGGAAGCGAGTGGTCACGTCGGGGCGTTCAACGACCACGCCTCAGAATGTGCTGCCTGTACCGCGGTGTTTCGCAGTGATCATCTGTTGGAAGCACACCATTCTAACCCTGATTCTCTGGCGGCATCAGATCTGGATGAATTGCTGGCCGAGCATGGCGTTGCCTGCCCCTCCTGTGACGAGCAAAACTGGCATGGTGCCCGCCCATTGAACCTGATGTTCGCTACACGTATCGGCGCAACAGGGGGCGGACGGCAGGCATTCATGCGCCCGGAGACCGCCCAAGGGATGTTCCTCACCTATCCAAGCCTATACCGCCATTTCCGCAACCGGCTTCCGTTCGGTGCGATTCAGGTGGGCAAGGGATATCGTAACGAGATTAGCCCCCGTCAGGGAATGATTCGCCAACGTGAGTTTAACATGGCCGAACTGGAATATTTCATAGACCCTGAGGCGTCACTCAACCATGACCTGACACATTGGAATACCCGACCGTTCAACCTTGTCCCAGACCCGCAGGGACCTACCCCCGAGCCGAGCCAGATGACAATCGATGATGCTGTTTCATCGGGGGTTGTGAGGCACGCTACTGTTGGTCTGTTCATGGCGCTGACCCACGACTTCCTCGTCGCCGTTGGCTGCGACCCTGAACGAATCCGATTCCGACAACACGAAGGCGACGAGATGGCGCATTACGCCAGCGATTGCTGGGATTGCGAGTTACATGGTTCCTATGGATGGATTGAGACTGTGGGCATCGCTCATCGTGGCTGCTACGACCTAGAGGCGCACGAGCAGGCGACCGGTAACAAGGAATTGAGGGCGTGGAGGGAGTTTGATGAACCGCGAACTGTCGTCAAGGATATCCTAGCCCCCATAGGTGGTGTTGTAGGGCCGGCCTTCCGTGACCAAGCAAGTCAGGTGAACGAGGCTTTGGCGGCTCTGGAACAACTGCCCGATTCCCTGCCTTTCAACCTCACTTTGGGCAACGGAGATGTAGTTACCATCGAGGAAAACATGGTCGAGGCGCGCAGGGTCGAGGAGGTCGCTCGGGGCGAGTGGTTCCTGCCGCATGTGATTGAGCCAGCATTCGGCATCGATCGCATCATCTGGCACATCGTCGATCATGCGCACGAGGAAACCGAAAAGGAAGGTGAACCCTATGTCATCCTGCACCTATCCGAAGGAGTCGCACCATACGATGTCAGTGTGCTCCCACTGTTCGAGAAAGATGGCATGGGAGAACTAGCGAGAATACTACACCAGAGAATTCTCGGAATTCGTGGAATCCAATCGCAATACGATGCATCTCAATCCATAGGTCGACGCTATGCGCGCGCTGATGAAATCGGGACACCATGGGCCGTCACCGTAGACCATGCTTCGCTTGAGGATGGCACAGTAACGGTTCGTCGACGAGACGACCAACAACAGATTCGAGTTAATCAGGACGACCTGTGCGAACATCTCGCTCGCGGAAGTGTTTCATCCCTGTTCAGTTGATGTTGGATATATGATATTGAGATGAAGGTTCATGAGGCGTCGCTCGCCGATGACTCATGATGGCGTCGCAGAGTGACGAGTCTCCGGCAGATTGGTGCGAGCGCTATCGCCCTCAGACTGAGTCTGAGCTGCAAGGGAACGACGCAGTGCGCAAACGCATAGGCTCCTGGCTTCGCTTGTGGCAGCGAGGAACGCCCGACCAGAGGGGAATGTTGCTCACAGGACCCCCTGGGGTGGGCAAGACGAGCATCGTGCGGGCGATTGCCAACGATCTTGGCTGGGATGTAATCGAGTTGAACGCATCTGACGCCCGCAACGCGGCAGCCATTCGTAGAGCGGCAACATCTGGTGCGACGCACTTCACATTCGGCATGGATGGTTCGTTCGGCAGGGAGGCGAGTCGGCGCACACTCATCCTGCTCGACGAGGTGGACCACCTCCAGGGGACTTTCAGAGCTACTAGCGAGAAGCGCATAGAGAGTACACTCGCGGTGTCCAGAGGTGATGATGCCAAGAATGCCCTCACTGGGGACACTGGAGGTAAGGCGGAACTGATGCGATTGCTGAAGGTTGCCCAGCAACCGGTCATCATGACCTGTAACGACGAGATGAGACTGTGGGGGGCTGGCCAGTACTGGCGCTCGGCCCGTGACAGATTCAGCGCGCTCGCCAGCGTCATGCAGTTCCGAAGGGCTACGGATGCGGATATGCGCAGAATCGCTCACCGTGTCCTCGATAGCGAAGGAGTCGGCTCCGATGGTGTTGCCCTTGACCGTTTGTTGAAGTCGAATCCAGGGGACCTGAGGGCGCTCATCCGTGACCTGCAGATGATTGCCGAAAGCGGAGTTGCGCACATCGACATGGCCTCCGTTGAATTGCAACTAGCGCGGGGATTACGAGACCAGCAGATTGACCTGTTTCCCGGGCTCGAACAACTCTACCGTACCAATTCAGCCGCCGAATCCAGTAGTATCGGTAGAGAACTGGAGAAAACGCCGCCAGAATTGGTGGCCTGGGTTTCGTGGAACAATGGCGCGGTGCTACCTGATGGCAAGGCGCGAGCACGAGCGGCAAGGGGGTTGACATACGCCGACCACGCTCTGTCTTCACTCTATGTGAACAACGCCTTCCGCAGTTGGTATTGGGCAGGAGATATTGCTGCCTTGTCCGCCAGCGTCGTCTCCCCATCTCCCATCGATGGGAGGATATTTCTCTCCTACCCTGAATTCCTCCGTCGTGGCAACGAGCCATGGCGTAGAACTGGACTAATCGAAACTCTAGCTGGTTGCTCTGGCTCCAGCAAACAGGCAGCAAGGGAGGAACTCTGGCCCCAACTCGCCGCCGTTCACGATGAGGGAGATGGCCTAGATGCGAACGATTTCTCTCTCAACATTTCCCTCGGACTCGATGCCGACAGTCATCTCCTGCTGCATGGGCTGCCCACCAGCCGCGTCGCTTCCAAGCGTATTGCTGAGGCTTACAAAGAAGCGCAGGAGAAACCTGTTGCGGATGTGGTTGAACTAGAAACCGCGGAGGAAGAAGCTTCGGATGACGACGAGCCGCCCCAAGGGCAGCAGCGCCTTGACCTGTTCTGAACTACTTCTTCCAGACACGAGGAGTTAGTAGCACGATTACAGTAAGCAGTTCCAGACGTCCCAGCCACATCATCAATGACGTGATGATCATCGAACTCCAATGCAGACTGGACCAGGTCTGGGTCGGCCCGAACGCACCGAGTGTAGGTCCTGTGTTACCTAGAGACGACACTACAATGCCGATGAGTGATTCGAGGTCAAGTTCGTATTCGATGAACGAAAGCATCAGCAATCCCGCCATGGCGATGACCGCCCACCATGACAACATCCCGACGATGGTCCACAACTTGTCATCCTCGACCACCTCTCCATCCATCCTCACGAGGTGCACCTTACGCGGGGATGAGATACGGGAAATCTCTCTTCTTGCCAATTGAAACGCTATGCGCAAGCGCAGTATCTTCAATCCACCACTGGTCGAGCCTGCGCACGCCCCGACTATCATCAGCAACAGCAGTATCACCTTGGAGAGAATCGGCCAAGCGGCGAAATCAGCTGTCGCGTATCCTGTCGAAGTGCCAATCGACGCTGCCTGGAAGGCTGCGAGTCGGAATGAGTCAACCGAACTGACATCGGCGGCCATGACCAGATTGACCGTCATGACTGTCCACGCCCCGAGCAACACCGCCAGATAGACCTGAAGTTCGTTGTTGGTGACCACATTGAACCACTCCTTCAACCAGAGGAAGTGGTAGAGGGTGAAGTTGATGCCAGTGGCGACCATGAAGAAGATGATGATCCACTCTACAGTGGGGCTCTGGAAATGCATGATGCCCGCATCGTAGGTGCTGTAACCTCCGCTGGGCATGGTGGTGAACCCGTGGTTCACAGAATCGAACCAACTGAGCCCACCCACGAATCTAAGCAGTATCATCTCGGCAAGAGTCAGTGCGATGTAAATCGCCCAGAGAATCTTCGCAGTCTCCGCTAGGCGCGGGCGTAGTCTGGATAGAGATGGTCCAGTGAGTTCCGCCCTGGCGACGCTCATTCCACCACCTAGATAGCGCGAAAGAATCAGGATCCCGAGCATGATGATACCCATACCCCCGAGCCATTGAGTCAGACTTCTCCACAGCAACAGACTGCGAGACTGAGCGGCGATGCAGTCAGTCACCGCAGCAGTGCATATCGGACTGGTGTCGCCATCGATGACCGTAGCTCCAGTCGTCGTGAATCCAGACATCGACTCGAACCAGGAGTGAACGTAACCCACAGCCATGGTCTGCATGTCGATATCCCCCGCGAGGAGGCCGAAGGGTCCGTGGAACATCCCCCCTAACCAGTATGGCAGCGCACCGATGGCGACGACCACAGGCCATCCGAGTGCTACAGCCGCGAACGCTTCACGGTCACGTAATCGCTCATCGGTGTCCTCATGCGTACCCCAGCGCCTTAGCAGCACCCCTAGAATTCCGCACATCAGCAGCGGGGGTAGGAAGGCGCGTAAGGCATGGTCAAGCCCATCCCCAAGTACAAACGAGGATAGCCCGACGAGAGTCAACGGCAAGCACAGCAGGATTAGCGTCCAACCGACTACGAGGCTGAGGATGTCCTTGCGCATCTGCTCAACTCCGCTTCATCAGATCCTTCTCGACCTGATCTACACCGGAGAGCATTACGAACAACAGCAATTTGTCGCCTTCCATGAACACCTTGTCCGATGATGCGCGCAACTTGGTTTTCGAATCACCCCTGCCCTTCCGCTCTATGAACGCCACACGACACTTCCCGCCCCCCCGTTCCAATGTGGACACTGGCTTATCGATGAGTGCGCTACCTGATTCTATCTCGGCTGTCATTCCAACGAGATCTGGTATGCTGGCCAGCAGGTGGTATGTTCCGGGCACCCGGCTGTGCACATGCTGTAGAATCGAGTCAACTGCCACCCTACGACGACTCACCGCGTATGTTCGTCCAATACGTTTGACCATCTGAGCAAGATCACTGTCGTCGAGAACCAATCCGGTTCGAACTACCCCAAGCTCGCTCGCCTGCATGGCAACTGCGATGTTTGCATGATCGTCTTCGAGCACTGCAATCGAGATATCATGGCTCCCCAGTTCAAGTTCGTTGAGCAAGTCAACATCCTGCAGGTCTCCGTGCATGACATCCAGATTCTGATTGTCACCAACATCGCTACCTGCGAGTTCGTTGGCTTCCTCGAGCGTGGGGCTAAGTACGGTTACAGAGGCTCCATCATCCAAGTATGATTTCGCCAAGCGCTTCCCCAAACGGGTCGCCCCAAAGATGGCTACTCGTGGATGTTCGGGATACTCTGACTCCTCGTGACCTGCGGCCTGTACTATGCGGCGGAAGGTATGCTGCCCCACGGTAGCGAACGCCAGACGGTCTCCGGGTTGGATTATCGTATCCTCATCAGGAACCAACGTGCCGTTATCCTTGCGAGCAAGTGCGAACACACGCGGCAATCCATCTATGGTCGCTTCCGCCTCACCGAGTGTCTGGTGAGCCAGACGTTCTGCCCCAGGAAGAACATCCACCTCTGCAATCCATGCATCGTCTCCCAGTGACAGTACCTCAGTCATGGCTGCTGCCTTCAACCCAGCCTTGAGGTCGTCGACCGATCTGATATCGGGGCATACCGCGTGGTCAGTTCCAGTCCAGCGCCGCAACCGGCCATCTTCGGCCTCCTTCTCGACAAGTTCACTGTCATTGATGCGAGCGATTGTCATCAGGTTTCGTCCTGAATCACCATTCGCCTGTTCGAATAGGTCACGAGCCAATCCACATGCTAGCAGATTCATTTCATCTCGCCGAGTAGCGGCGATGAACACCTCAGCATCACGTACTTTCGCCTCCTCTAGATCCTCGCGCCTCGATGCATCACCCTGCAAGACGAGCACATCTAGCGCCTGTGCCTCCTTGAGCGCATTGGTATCATTGTCGATGAGAACTACATCCCTGCCTTCACTGCGCAACGCCTTGGCAACACCGCGGCCAACCTCGCCTGCACCCCCGATTACTATGCGCATGCTGACATCCCCGGTTGATTTCGTCCCCTTCCGTCTCCCTTTTCAGCATTCACTACAGCATGTCGAGTCTCACCTTGTATGAACCACCACTGTGTACAGGGCCCACAACGGTCTCCCACGTCATATTCCATTGGAATTGTGCTGCGTTCAAGTTCAGCGGTCTATAGAATTCTCCAGCCGCCTCGCCCTCGTTACTGGCAGGCTCTATCCACTCTGTGAACGAGGTCGGGGTGTGCAGCATCCACTTGTTGTTCACCACATCCACCGACGCCTCGAGGAAACAGGTGTCAAGCACGATTTGACGAGCCGCGCACCAACTCGAATCGTATGGGATGAGTGCATTGGACCAGGCGTGCGGTTCCCACTTTGTGTGATCCATGTCTGTCAGACCCCCGAATTCGTACCATGTTGGAATTGATCGGGCTCTGAGGATGCTCATCCAAGCGTTGGACTGCTCGTCGCAGTCCCCTAGTCCGTGAGCGAGACATGTGGGGCCACTGCGCGGTGGGTTGGCGAGTCCGTATGAGTACTGCACGTTATCTCGCACATGCATGAATGCGGCGTGGGCGAATGCGAATACATTCTGTTGCTCGTCGGCCGGAAGAGAGGCTGTGATTTGATCAGCCGCTGTTCTGACCAGTGAATGATCTCCATCTATCGCCCAATCAGGCCAGTTGGGATCAAACGAGCGGTCGTACCATTGCCTTACTTCGCCGATATTTGTATGCGTGTAATCCACCCACCCAGAGCGCTCCAAATCAATGAAATCTCCCGAGTTGTCCACGTTCATCCCCAATTCCTTACCCGGCACGACGCTGTCCACGCTACCATCCTTCCACCATGTGTACGAATGTGAAAGCACAACGTAACGAATAACGAGTTGGACGGTACTTCGCGCTGGCATCGTCCCCGACCAAACGACACAGCGCATGAACTCACAACGGTCTTCCCCCGTGCCTGGAACGGGCCAGTAGACTGTTGTCATCCCGTCACCAAGGTCGATGGCGTCCTCTGGCTCGAGATGCTGAGTGGTCAGAAGTGGAACGCCGATGGTAGCTGAATTGGCCCCAACAAACATCAATTTCACCATCTGTAAGG
>CAXEUS010000143.1:0-10675 GCA_963999385.1 uncultured Candidatus Poseidoniales archaeon
ATCGAGACAAACAGTACATCAAGTTCCGAATCCGAGTTCAGTAGTTCGACAGCGCGATTACGTACCAGTTCATCGTTTTCAAAGCGCTCCATGACATCCAGTGAATCCCCTGAGAGGATGTCTTCACCAAGCGGTTCCCACCAGTATACAGCAGCGGTACGCAGGCTAGGGTCACTGGATTCCAGATGCTCAAAGAGGTCAGGTACGGATGAGAGTCTGCTGTCTTTGAACGTATTATCAACAACTCCGTGGCGGTCACACCAGACTCCTGTCAGCATGCTCGCCCACCCTGGTCCTGATATCGCATAAGGGCCAACGCTCGTATTGAATGACCATGCCCCTTCCTCCTTGATGCGACCAAATGCACTGTTGTTTCTCTGCGCAACGCTCTCTGCGACATCTCCCCTGACCCCGTCGATGCCGATGATCAGTAATTTCGGCTCAGTTTCTCCATCCACGGGGGGTGGATCCTGCTGAACCTCACCCTCTGCAACGTGCGAGAACAGTGTGCATAGGAGTATGACCACGACCAATGAGGATAGTCCCCGTTTTCTCATCTTGAAACACCGATATACCCGTTCAGAGGACCGGTTGGCGGCTCAGCCAATCCAGATCCGAGAGGTAGAGTTGACGAATGTCATCTAGGCCTAGTACGAGCATCGCAAGTCTCTCCAGGCCCATTCCCCAGGCGCATACCGGCCACTTACATCCGAGCGGTTCGGTGACCTCTGGACGGAAGATGCCTGAGCCCCCCAGCTCCAGCCATTCACCGCGCCACTTGACTTCGACCTCCATGCTCGGTTCGGTGTAGGGGAAGTAAGCAGGGCGGACCCGGACCTCTGGATAGCCCATCTTCTCGTAGAACGTCTTGAGAGTGGTCACCAGCATTGGCAGGCTCGCCTCGGGCTCCATGATGATGCCCTCAATCTGGTGGAACTCAGGCAGGTGGGTGCGGTCGATGCTCTCCTTGCGAAAGACGCGGCCGATTCCGAACACCCGGCACGGCTCATCCGGCTTGTCGGCCAGATAGCGGATGGTGTTGACTGTCGTGTGCGTGCGCAGCAGCCCCTTCTGCGCCGTCTCGTGCGAGAATTCCGACCCCCATCCGGTGCTCCCTGTTCCGCCACCGCTCTCATGCACGTCCGCCCATTGTGCAACCCGGTCAGCCGCTAGGTCGATTGACTCCGGGTCGTCGAGGTAGAATGTGTCCTGCATCTCACGCGCGGGGTGGTCCTGAGGGATGAACAGGGCGTCCATGTTCCAGCCGGCGCTCTGAACGTAGTCACCTTCAATCTCCGAGAAGCCCATCTCGAGGAAGATGGCTCTGATGCGCTCGATGAGTGCCTGCATCGGGTGTGCGCGACCTCCTGATGGAGTCGGTGCGGGGAGGTCGACGTCGTACGGCTTGAAATTGGCTGTGCGCCACTCCTCTCCTTGTAGCAGGTCGGGAGTGATATCCGCTACGTGCAGACTCTCCTCGAGTTCTTCGTCGTCGATGGCTGTCCCGCTAGATGTGAGTTTCCAGGTGCGCGCCACCTTATCTTCGCTCTCGACAAGCCCTTTCCTCCCTCGGAAGTGGTCGAGCAGTCCTCCGTCCAGGTCGCCTTCGGCAATGGTTCCTGCTTCTGCGAGCGCTGAGATGAAATCATTGCGCATTTCGATGGTGGCATCGATGGCGCCGGTGGCTGAAGGCACGTCGAATGCGCCTTTGATCAGCGGGATACCGACATCCTTGAGCAGACCGACAGCAATTCCGGATTCCTGCTTGGAGACTGCTTCACTTCCCTGTAGGTCCTTCATGCCGCGAGCCCCCTCATCCTGTTCGCTCAACCACCCCCAGGCTCGTGCTTCTAGCAATCCTGATTCGCAGGCCACCTCTCCTTCGGGGCCAAGTGACCAGAGGGTTGTTCGCTGCTCGGAGACGACCACCATTCCGGCTTCAGCAAGCCCAGCTCCGGCACCTGCGACGTGCGCTTGGTCCGTCCAGTCAGTCGCCTCGAGAATGCCATCGAGGTCGTAGGTGCGGTCCGGGTCAGCGCGCATCGCCTTGAGCATCCGCTTGGCGTTGTTCGTCAGCTCCATCGCCCAACCTCGGAGTTGGCGACCTGCTCAGGTCTCTTGACGCTTGCCCGCTAGAAAGGGGGTTGTGTCACCATCTCATTCCTCTTCGGGATGGTCCCACAGTTCGATATCACAACCGGGGCAGGTGAACGTACTCGGTCTGCTACCGTCAAGCCAGGTGAGTTCTCCACAACTTCCACAGAGGATGCTGGTGCGGACTGGTTCGTCTAATGTGGTGTCTACGCGATACATCACTTGGCCACCTTTGGAGTCGGGCAGAATCGATTCATCTGGTGCCCAGTCGCGGATGTCCTCTTTGTTCACTTTGGCATCCGGACTTGGTGTGGTCAGTGCTAACAGAAACATCAGGGCGCCGCCGATAGCCAGTGGTGCTCCTACGATGATGCTCACTGAATCCCCCCCTCCCATGATCATGCCTGAGGCTATGATGATGCAAATCCAGGCTGCGATGAACAGGTTCGAGCGCATATGGAAGGCCATATCGGGTCCTCGTCAACCGGTCACCGCTCGCCATGCGTTGATGAGCACTTCCGCCGCCCGTTCAACATCGTCGTCGGGAATCGAGCAGAGTCCAATCCTCACACCGTCACTCATCGGGATGACATACAGGAAGTCCTCTGCCGCCCGTTCGGCCACCTCTTGTGCTAAATCGCACGGGATGTATGCGAAGTATCCATCATCCGATGGCATCAGAGGGATTCCGCTGGACAGTATTGCATCGTTGAAAATGCGTCGACGCTTGTGCAGCATCGCCAGCAGGCGGTCCCGTTCAGCAGCCCAAGCGGACGCCCTTTCCTCGTCACGGTGGATTGAGAGCAGGGTCGCCTGTGGCAGACGGGGAGCGAGCGACCACGTGCCGCGCCCAGTGACTGTGCAGACCTCGGCCATACGGTTGACGTAGTCCTCGGAAGGGTGCAGGAAGACGATTGCTCCGCAGCGCATTCCGTAGATGGTGTGTGACTTGGAGGCTGAGAAAGCCCAGCAAATGAGCAGATTCTCTGGCCATTCCACCCAGGAGAATTTGTTGTAGATGGTTTCTGACCAGCCGTATGGCTCTTCGGCATAGACGGCGTAAGCGGTATCGAGCAGCAGCGTCACTCCCTTGTCGGGATTTGCTCTAGCGCAGCCGATGAACGCATCAAGAACGAGTTCCCGTCCTGCTTGGTCAAGAGAAAGCCCAGTTGGATTGTGTGCTGGGTCATTCAGCCAGGATAGCACCCTCGACTGGTTTGAGGCAATGTTCTGCAACTCTGCTTCCAATGCGGGCAAATCGACCTTCGGATGGTTGGTTACCTCGTCGGGAATTATCGGCCAGTGTGCCACGTGCAATCCACATTCGGAGGCGAGCGTATCGTAGGGAGACCAATGGAGTGAGCGCAGCAGGATGGTGTCTCCCACGGCGAGCGCGGTCCGCGCCGACAGGTAGAGTGCACCCGTGCCTCCGGGGGTTGCGACCGCGGAGGTGTGCAGGCCCAGTTCGTTCAGTCCAGCGAGGCGCGGGCCGACTGTGAGTTCGGGAGCAAGTTCGTTGAAATCGGGCAATCCAGCCAGAGGGGCGTACGAAGAGATGTCGACATCATCCTGCGATCTGAGAGTCTCGCTCACCACTGAGTTGACCGCCAGACTGCCGTCGTTCTCCAGCAGACTTCCGACAGTGCCGTTGATTGCCGGCTCTCCCAAAGCCTTCGCCTGCTGATAGCGTGCGTACCACGCGAAGATGTTGTCGCGCCCGCTCTTCACCCTGCTCTCTTTGGGGAGGAAGGTGTTCTCAAGTTGCTCGACGTCCACGACCACCATCTCCTGACGCCAGCAGCCGACGCCGATATCGCATGAACAGTGTGGGTAATCAATACCTTCGGAGGAACCCGCACGAGAAGGCGACTACGTTCTGAGTCAGTTGGAAGATGGTAACATCATACAGCAATGTTGGTGGTATCATGCAACGGCGGGTTGAAGTTGCTCGCACAAGTCGAACGGGTCGCGCCACCGTAGCATAGCTGGTAGTGCACCGGATTTGTAATCCGGCGGTCGGGGGTTCAAGTCCCTCCGGTGGCTCTCACAATCGTGAAGTGCGGAATGCTCTCCCGTTCATACGGGAACCATGACTGCGACAGTGCTCGATGGCAAGGCGTGTGCTGCCGAGGTAGAGGTTGAGATTGCCGCACAGGTGGCCGAACTTGACCTACAACCGCATCTGGCTGTGGTGATAGTTGGAGACGATCCAGCAAGTCATGTCTATGTCAGCGGGAAGGAGCGCGCCTGCGCACGCGTGGGAATCCGCAGCACGCGAATCGATCTGCCGGCAGACGCTGATTTCTCACAGGTCGTATCCACTGTCGAGGAGTTGAACGCGAATGACGATATCCACGGAATCTTAGTTCAATCTCCGCTTCCCAAAGGGATGGATGAACTGGCTGTAACCGATCTCATCAACCCGTCCAAGGATGTGGATGGCTTCCACCCCGTAAATCTAGGAAGAATCGTTCAGGGACGTGTGGATGGAATGGTGCCGTGCACCCCGGCTGGCATCGTGCACCTGCTAGAATGGGGTGGAGTGGAACTCTCAGGGAAGCGCGCAGTGGTTGTCGGGCGCTCTCGAATCGTGGGTACCCCGGTCTCCCTGTTACTGGCGCGCAAGGGGGTTGATGCTACAGTTTCCATCGCCCATTCACGTACGGATGACTTGGCCGGACTCTGCCGCGATGCAGACATCATCGTGGCAGCAGTAGGCCGTGCCGGACTGGTACGCGCCGACTGGGTCAAGCCAGGAGCGGTGGTCATTGATGTGGGCGTGAATCGTGTCGATGACGATTCAGAAAGGGGATACTATCTCGCCGGCGATGTCGACTCGGATGTCGCCGAGGTAGCTGGATGGATTTCACCGGTACCGGGAGGGGTCGGTCCGATGACCATCGCTATGCTGATGCGCAACACGGTCAAGGCAGCAACAAATCAAACATAGGCCAGACTGTTGGTCACGAACTGTTGACGAAGATGAGGTTGACGAAGAACTGGAAGATGAGGAACCAGATAGCAGCCATCCCGCAGAGTCCTGGCAATTGCGGGTCTTCTCCAGCAATGAACACGTAGAGCATGATGCACACTGCAAGTCCGGCGACGAACAATACTCGGTAGAGAATCTGTGTGCCGATTCTCTTGCTGGTTGAGAGTTCCTTCCAGCCGTTGAATCCAAACCACTTCTTGACGAATTCAAGGGCACTCATCGTTCCATCTCAGAATATGCCCATGTCCATTCGCGCATCTTCAGATGCGTGCACCTTAGGGTCCCATCGCGGTGACCAGACTAGATTGACGTGAACCGTGTCGACACCTTCTGTCTCGAGCGCTTTCCTGTGAATTGCGGCCATCAGTTGCGGACCTACCGGGCACCCGGGTGAGGTGAGCGTCATGTCAATCTCGACGTGAATATCTCCCTCTTTCTCCTCGGTGCGGACATCATAGATCAGCCCGAGATCGACGAGCCCGAGTTGCAATTCTGGGTCCTCGACATCCGCGCAGGCTTCGAGCACTGCTTCCTTCATCACCTCAGCGTCCATCAGGCCTCCCCCCGTGCAAGTTTACGCGCCTCTTGGCGCACCCGTGTGAACATGTTGAGAAAACCGTTTGCCCGGTTGGGTGAGAGAGAGTCGTGCAGTCCGAGTTCTCGGGTGAAGGTTACCGGGAATGAGGCCACCTCTTCTGGAGGAAGTCCATTGACTGCCTTCTGAGCGACCGCCATCAGACCTTGAACAATCTGCGCGTCGGCCGAACCAATCATCTGGAATCCACCGTCGTCATCGAGTGAGCAGAGTACATGCGCCTCAGATTGACATCCGTGCACTCGGGTGTCGTCGCACCATTCCTCCATTGGAAGGGGCGTGCATTCGCTGGCGAAGTCGAATAAAATCTCGTAGCGCTCCATAGCATCGAAGACATCGCTGAATTCATCGATGACCTCCTGAAGAGGCACCGGCCAGTTACCCTCTCCCCAAGCCATGTGCCTACCTCACGACAACCGGTCTATGACCCCTTTCAAATGGGAGATGAAGGCGTCCGCCTCCTCCATCGTGTTGTAGAGGTAGAAAGATGCACGGTTGGTCGCCGAGATGCCTAGTCGGCGCATCAGCGGTTGTGCACAATGGTGACCAGTGCGTACTGCGAATCCTCCCGCGTCGAGGAAGTGGGCCAAATCCTCAGAATGCAGCTTGTCATGCAGGAATGAGACCGCCCCGGAGCCAAGGTCGCCCTCGTGGTCACCGTAGACGGTTATCCCCTCGATTAGCTTGAGTTCTGCTGCCGTGTGCTTGGCCAGGTCGAGTATGTGTTCAGCGACCTCATCCATGTCGAACTGTGACAGCCAATCGATGGCTGCAGCCCAGCCGATGGCCTCGGCGATCTTCGGAGTTCCCGCTTCGAAACGGTGGGGTGGCGGCTGGTAGGTGGAATGGTCGAGCCACGCTTCCTCAATCATGTCGCCTCCACCAAGGAAGTGAGTCATCTCGTTGATCCTATCCTCTGATACCAGTAATGCACCCATCCCAGTCGGTCCGCACATCTTGTGCGCTGAGCAAGCGGCGAAGTCGACGCCCATGGCATCGAAGCCTAGGCGGTCGTGGGCAACGGCCTGAGCAGAGTCGAGCAGGACGACCGCGCCTTTGCCACCGTCCCCTCGGGTCTTGGCCAATTCGATGATGCGCTCGACCGGATTACGCACGCCGAGTACGTTGCTGGTATGCACACAGCCGACGAAGCGCACATCGCCGATGGTCGCCTCAAAGGCGTCCATGTCGAGCGTGTGGGTTTCTGTATCGACTGGAACAAAGCGGAGTTCGACGCCGATGTCCTCGGCCAGCATCTGCCACGGAACAAGGTCCGAATGGTGTTCCATCTCGGTGAGCAGCACGACGTCGCCCTTCTCTAGATTCGACCTTGCCCACGCGTGCGCGCAGAGGTTGATTGCCTCGGTCGTGCCGCTGGTGTAGAGAATACGGTGCGACTCGAGTCCGAACCAATCAGAGATTGTGATTCTCGCCTCCTCGTATGCAGCAGTTGCTTCGGCGGCGAGAGTGTGCACGGCGCGGTGTACGTTCGAGTTGTGCTGCTCATAGTAGTCGGTCATCGCTTGGATGACCTGACGTGGTTTCTGAGTGGTGGCAGCGTTGTCAAGATAGACGAGTGGATGTCCAGATGGCATCACGCGCGACAGGATTGGGAAATCCGCCCGAATCGCCTCTAGGTCCAGCGCCATTGCTCTCCCTCAGTCTCGCGCCACCCTGACGCCCTCTTTCAACTCACGCTTGCCCGAATCGCACAACAGGGTGAGAATCCGTGTGCGGATTGGTCACCAGACGAGGTCAGGTTCCTGGGTAATCGGGGCCTTGCAGGTCATACCCTCGCACAGCCACGCCATCCAAGGTGCATCCCCGCGGTCACGTTCCTCCTGCACACGTTCAGTGGAGATGACGAGTTGACGAACTCCTCCGTTCAGTCTGAGGGTCGCCACTGCCTCCGGTTCGCTTCCGTCATGGTGGATGTGCCACACGCTCCAAGGTCGGAGCAGGTCGATACCGGCGTTGAGCAGCGCCCAGTATGCCGGTCCGCGATGCATGAGCGTATCACCGAGACGTTGGATGGCGCCTTCGGCGAAAGCCCTCCATGAGTCGGCATCAGGGTGGGCGGGGCACGCACCGAGAAGGGTCGCGAGCAGGCGGACGACGACCGCGGTGGAACCGGGCACCGCGGAGTCGTTCTCGCAGCGCTGGCGGACGGGGAGTTCTTCGTGGTCGGTGGAGGCCAGCCAGAACCCGCCATCTGAATCAGCGAATGATTCGAGGAGTCGGTTGGTGATTGCCAGCGCCCGTTCGATACAGGTATCGTCGTCGGTTAACAGTCCCCAGCGGAGCAGTCCGAGCGCCGCCCACGCATGGTCGTCGAGGAAGCCTGCACCGCCGTCGGTCTCGCCGCGCCAGGTGCGAAGTACCGAGCCGTCGGGCTTGGTAGAGCGTACGAGCAGACCTTTCGCCGCGTGCGCGCCGACGCGTTCCGCCCGTTCACCATAGAGATCGCTGAGGGCTACGAGCAGCATGCCGTTCCATGCACTCAACACCTTGTCGTCAGTGCCGGGGCGGGCTCGTTCGGCCCGCGCGTTGAGGAGGGCGAGTCGGAGTTCTTCTTCGCTCTCTCCAGTGAGCCCTGCCGCAGGTGCGAGCGCGAGTACGCTGCTGCCACTGTCCTCGAAGTTGCCCGACCCGGTGACCGTCCAGCGAGCACACGCTAGCGCACCGTTCTCCTCGCCAAGCGCATCCTCTACTTCTGTCGGATTCCAGACGTAGAAGGCGCCCTCCTCCTTGTGCCCGGTGCCGTCGTCGGAGTCGGCATCGAGGGTGGACCAGACGCCACCTTCAGGGTCGAACATCTCCCGCTCGAGCCATTCCAGAGTCAGCAGGATCACACGCTCGTGCAGGGTTGGATCACCGATTCCCTCGCGCAACGCGCGGGCGTGAATCGGCAGCAGGAGCGCATTGTCATAGAGCATCTTCTCGAAGTGCGGTACAGCCCACCGCTCATCGACGCAGTATCGATGCCAGCCGCCGCCAAGGTGGTCGAACAGACCTCGCTCGGCCATGCAGCGCAAAGACACCTCGACTGCGTTCCGCGCCTCCTTGGAGCCATTTCTGAGCAAGCCCTCCAGTTCCATCGGGTGTGGGAACTTGGGCGCACCACCGAATCCGCCGTTCTGCGCATCGAACAGTTTCAGTGAGTGCTGCACGGAAGCCTCCGCCACTGCTTCGACCAGTTCCAGCAGGTCATGCTCGCCTGCTTCCCCTCCATCCGCCATCCGGTCCAGATGGGTCGTAATCTGCTCGGCGTTGGCCAGCAGGTCGTCTCGCTCGTCCCTCCATGTGTCGCTGAGCGCGGTGACAATCTGGGTCCAGGAGGGCCGGCCATAACGCTGGTCTGGTGGATAGTAGGTGCCGGCGAAGAACGGTTTCAGCGTGTTCGGGTCGACGAACGCGTTGAGCGGCCAGCCACCCGCGCCGGTGAGCGCCTGACAGGCCGCCATGTAGAGCGCATCGACATCTGGGCGCTCCTCGCGGTCGACCTTGATGCAGACCAGTCGCTCGTTCATCAGCGCGGCAGTCGCCTCGTCAGAGAACGACTCGTGTTCCATCACGTGGCACCAATGGCAGGCGGCGTATCCGATGGATACCAGCAAGGGCCGGTCAAGGGTACGAGCGAGTTCGATGGCGTCATCGTCCCACGGTTGCCATGCCACCGGGTTCGAGACGTGTTGTAGCAGGTAGGGGGAGGTGCAGTCCGCAAGTCGGTTCGTCGGCCCTTTGTCAGCCATTTCTCGGCACTCTCACAGCCTTCGCGGCATCACTCGCCATGCGCTTCCAACACATCGATGGGAATGATCGCCAGCGCCTCCTCGTGCGTGCATTCCAGAGACACCGGACAGGCGACACCCTCCTCAGCCGCGTCCATCCACGTCTGTGCACAGACACACCAGCGGTCTCCCGGAGTGAGGCCAGGGAAGTTGTGCTGGGGTGCAGGGGTAATCAGGTCGTTTCCTTGTGAGCGGGCGAACTCGAGGAATTCCTCAGTCAGGATGCAGCAGACGACATGTGAGCCGCGATCATTGCTGTCGGTATTGCAGCAGCCGTCTCGAAACCATCCTGTGAGCGGGTCCACCGAACAGGGTTCAAGTTCGGTCCCAAGTACATTCACGCTGGGATGCATGTAATCGGCTGGGAAGCCGGCGGATATCAACAATCACATTGGCAGACATCCGGAATCTAACATCATGGCTTTATTTCGTTTCAGCAAGTCGCCAGCCCGTGGATGAGGCTCTGCATGTCGTGACCGGCGCGTTCGGCTATACTGGCCGATGGATTGCTCATCGTCTTCTAGAGAATGGAATCCGCGTCAGAACACTGACCAACGCAATCGGAAGGGACGATCCTTTCGACGGCAGGGTAGAGGTACATTCGCTGGACTTCAATGACCACGATGCACTCGTAGAATCATTACGAGGAGCGGAGGTACTCTACAACACCTACTGGGTTCGTTACAATCATCCACGTCGAAACTTCGATCATGGAATAGCGGTGGAGAACAGCAGGCGTTTGTTCGTAGCTGCTGCTGAAGCCGGAGTTGAGAGAATCGTCCATCTCTCCGTCGCCCATCCACACAAAGCTCCTGACTGGACCTACTTCCGGGGTAAGGTCGCAGTCGAGAAACTCCTCCATGAATCCAATCACTCCTATGCGATTCTCCGCCCAACCGTATTGTTCGGTGGTGGGCGGAATGTGTTGATTAACAACATCGCATGGATGCTGAGAAAATTTCCAGTCTTCGGCGTATTTGGAATGGGTAACTATCCTATCCAACCGGTGCATGTCAAAGATGTCGCCAGAGTTGCCGTCGAGCAAGGCGAGGCGCGTGAGAATGTGACGCTGGATGTCACCGGACCCGAGACTTTTCGCTACAAGGAGTACATCGGTCTGATGGCGAAATCGATGGGCCTGCGTCGACTCATCCTGCCTGTTCCTTCGACCGCTGGCTGGCTTTTCGGGAAGTTCCTAGGAAT